>CANHBE010000064.1 GCA_947458575.1 Flavobacteriaceae bacterium
ACATCTGTAATGGCCTTTTCTTCTTGAGTTTGTTCGGTTTCCTCTAGTTGTATATTGTATTTTTTAGCCAAATAACGAATTGCCTCCGGATAAGTAAAATGTTCGTGTTCCATTAAGAAGGCTACAACATTTCCGCCTTTTCCGGAACTAAAATCCTTCCAGATTTGCTTTACGGGAGAAACCATAAATGAAGGCGAGCGTTCATCTGAAAATGGACTAAGTCCTTTGAAATTGCTTCCTGCCCGTTTGAGTTGCACAAAATCACCTATCACCTCTTCTACTCGAGCGGTTTCAAAGACGGTATCTATAGACGATTTTGAGATCAATTGGTTGTGAAGCTTAAGATTTTGGAAAGTGTCAAAGTTAGGAATTTTTTGTGGATGTTGGCCTCACCTTTGTGCAAGTTAGTGGCCTAGCCCGTGGCCTGCGGCAGACAGGTGATGGCAGCGGCATCCTTTTTCTGCAACTCTGAAAGGGTTTGAAACCCTTTCAGAGTTGCAGAAAAAGATAAAGCGAACAGCTGGTTCCCGCCTACTAAAAACAAAAAAAAGCACCTCTTTCGAAGTGCTTCAAGGCTTATAAACAAAGGTTGAACATTATTAATTGAAATCGAATCGGAGTCCGAGTGAAACATTCCGTTGTTCTTGAATATTATGTCTGAAAAGTGGACTCAAATCATATTTTGCATATAAACAAACTTCACCATAGCCAATGTAGGAACTGACACCGTAGATAAAATCATTTACGTTGAAATCGCCTCTAGTTCGTTGCCGTACATCATTCCCGTCTTCGTCGTCAAATTTAAGGATTTGTTTTGATTTTATGTTGCCTCCTACATATCCTCCAAAACCAAGTCGAAAAGAGCGGTGTGTTCTGAATATCACTTTGTCATCAACGATTTTCTTTTTTGAAAAGTCTAATTCGAAATGAAGTGGAACGACCAAATATACATTTCTAAAGCGAGATTCATTCAAGTGAACAGCACTAGTTTCTAAATTGGTATACTTACCATCTTCCTTAAAAAATCGGTTGTCTGTTGGGCGTAAGTTATTATACATTAATGAGAGTCCGTACTTGGCATGCAACAAATTGTGATTCTTCAGCATGCGCGTGTTCCATGTAAAACCCCATTCATAGAAATGTGATCCCCAATAACGATAATCTGAGTTGGCCACCGAACTATTGGTTACCAAGTTGTTTACCCCAAATGCAAAAACCGCTTGAGAGGTTGTCCGACGTTCGCCATTTTTGTTCTTTTTGCTTTCTTTAGGATTAAATCGAAAAATAAATGTTCGAGAGGAGTCGCTTTCTGCAATTTTGCCATCGACTTTTTCCTGTACTAAATCGTTTAGTTCTTTTTGTACTTCGGCAATCCGAGTTTCAATGTTTTTTGCTCGAACCTCAGCAAATTTTGCTTTTTTTTCGTCGGCTTGTTCTTTAGTAATGGTATTTTTTTCTAATTCAAGATTGACAGATTCAACTTCGTTCTTGAGTGCATCCTTCTCTTCCTTGGTAATTTTCTCAATTTTATTTGAGATCATTCTGGCTCTTGATTCGAAGGTTTCTTGACCGTAGACTTGTGTGAGGAAAAGCAGTAAAAATCCGGCTAAATAAAAGGTAAAATTTCTCATAACTGTTCGTTTTTTGATTGATTATTATTTGATGATTTTAATGTTAATTTGTTATTGATCGTGCGTTTGATTGCGGTTAGCAACAGATGATTTGACGGTTTTGTAGTTTTTGTTGATTTTCATGATTACTTTTTCTCGGAACGAAAGCTCAAGTTCGTTGTCTACTTCGGAAAGCAAATTTGAAGCATTGACTTTCACGGTAGGCATTTTCATATCAGTTTGCACCTGCGTGATTGGATTATTCTGAGCGATCTGAGATTGCTGATTTTGAATAACCTCGTTTGTTTTTTGATCAATACTAGCGCTTTGGGATGTCGTTTCTTGGTTTGTTTTGTCTGCAATTGATTTATTGTTATCCAAATCAAAAAGTTTGCTCGTGCTATGCTTGAGTGGTTGAGAATTAGAAGTCGAAGTGCTATTCTTTTGGGTTGCTGATTGACGATCTGCTATTATCTCCTTTTTTTCTTGAATTGGAATGACCGTTTGTTGCTCTTTCATTATGGAATCGGTTGTCTTGATCGGTATACTATTTTCAATAACAACATCATTTCGTTTTACATCGACTAATGCTTCCGGATTGCTAAAGAAGACATATCCGATTGCAAAGAATCCGATGATACTAGCAGCGATATATATCCAATTATAAATTGGTTTTACTTCTTTCTCTTCTCCTACGGTCAACATGGCATCCAAACGATCCCAAGCTGCCGGAGTTGGTGTAATTTCTCGCTGATTGAGTTGGTCTTTGAATTTCTTCTCCAATTTATCTAGTCCCATTTTGGTCTAATTTTAACTTATAAATTTCGCTTTGCAAGATCCTTCTTGCGTGTGACAATTGTGACTTAGAAGTGCCTTCGCTGATGGAAAGCAAGTCGGCAATTTCGTGATGTTTGTATCCTTCTATTGCATATAAAACGAAAACCATTCTATATCCGTCCGGTAAGGTGTCTATAAGAAGTTGAATTTCTTCTACACTAAATTGAGTTTCTGTTGCATTGTGACTTTCTTCTTTGTAAACCTCATCTTCTAGAAAGGAAATCTTTTTGCTAGCTCTTAGATATGAAATACTCTCGTTGACCATAATTCGTCGAATCCAACCTTCAAAACTACCTTTGTTCTCAAAGTTCTTTAGGTTGGTAAAGACTTTCATAAAAGCCGTTATCATGACATCTTCAGCGTGATGTAGATCTTTGATATATTGGCGGCAAACGCTCAACATCTTAGGTGCATACTTAGCATAAATCAACTGTTGTGCTTGCCGATTATTTTCTCGGGCCAGTTGAATTCTGTTTTTCTCTTCTTGATGTAAATCGATTACTTTCAAAACCTTTAGTAAAGTGTTACTGGTTCTATAGACGCACAACTGTAGAAAATGGTTGCATCGGTATTCAAAAAAATGAAAAAAAATTTACAAGTTACTGTATTACAGTTAATTAATAAATCAAGAAATTAAATCTTCCTCTCGATTACATAATTGACCATCAATAATAAAGAAGCCTTATATTCGGAATCTGGGAAACTCTGAAGCAAAAGAATAGCTTCTTCTTTAAATTCTTTCATTTTCTGCTCGGCGTAAGAAAGTCCATTCTTCTCTTTTACAAATGCAATAACTTCCCTAACTCGTTTTTTATCTTTATGATGATTCTTGATGGAATTGATAAGCCATGATTTCTCTTTGTCACTACAATTATTGATGGCGTATATCAATGGTAAAGTCATTTTTTGTTCTTTGATATCAATTCCTGTGGGCTTTCCAATAGCTTCATCAGTATAATCGAAAAGGTCATCTTTGATTTGGAATGCCATTCCGATCAATTCGCCGAACTTTCTCATTTTCTCTACTTGCTTTTCATCATCAATCACAGACTTTGCACCCAATGCGCAACATGAAGCGATTAATGTTGCTGTTTTCTTGCGAATAATCTCGTAGTATATATCTTCAACAATGTCTAATCGGCGTGCTTTTTCAATTTGAAGTAATTCGCCTTCACTCATTTCACGAACAGCGACAGAAATAATCTTAAGCAAATCAAAATCACCATTATCAATCGAAAGCAGTAATCCTTTGGACAATAAGAAGTCACCAACCAAAACAGCAATCTTGTTTTTCCAAAGTGCATTAATGGAGAAAAAACCTCTTCGCCTGTTGCTGTCATCCACAACATCATCATGCACTAAAGTTGCAGTGTGAATGAGTTCGATGACGGATGCTCCGCGATAGGTTCGTTCGTTAACGATACCGTTATTCAACATTTTCGCTGTAAGAAAAACAAACATTGGTCGCATTTGTTTTCCCTTTCGATTAACGATATAGTAAGTGATTCTATTGAGTAGTGCCACTTTTGAAGTCATTGAATCGAAGAACTTTTGCTCGAAAAGTTCCATTTCCTCATTGATCGGCAGCTTTATTTGTGAGATTACATTCATCGAGTTTCAAAGATAGTATTAAGTTGGAGAGATTTTAAAGTTAAAATTCAATAATTTTGAACTGTCAATTAAACCACGATTATAAGGCCAAGTCCAAGACCTGAACTTTTAAAAACAACAATCATGAAAACAAAAATTTTAGCATATGGTTTAGCGGTTATTCTCTCGATCGTCGGTTGCAGTAAAGATGATAAAGAAACAAATCCGGTGTTTAGTGCAGATGAAGCGCAAGTAAATTCAAAAATTGATTTGGCTGTAGATGATGTCGCAGATATAGTTGAAAATCAATTTAATGAAACTCAAAACAGTCCTACAGGAAGATCTTCAGAAACTTCTTCTTCAAATTTGCCGGCCTGTGCCAATGTTGTCCGAATTCCGGCATTTGGAACTCCGCTTACGCCAGGAACAGCGGTCACAAAAACGATTACTTTTGGAAATGAGACGACAGGATGTACACTCGCAAATGGAAATGTTGTAAGAGGCGTAATTGTAATTACATTCACTTATCAGCCCAATGCAACGACTCATCTAATTAACTATGAATTTGTAGATTTCTTCCACAACCAAATCAAATTGAATGGCAATAGAACATTTACAAGAACGATCGATGCGCAAACCCAAGTTCCAACTGTAGTTATGAATATGAATATGACAGCGACGTTTCCCGATGGTAGAATTTTCACCAGAGTTGGAAACAGAACCAGAACAATTACTTCCGGGTTCGAAACGCCAAACCTTTTGAATGACAATATTTATCAAGTAATAGGAAATTGGACAACGACCTTCCCCAATGCAACAATACAAACAAGTACAATTACAGAACCACTATTGGTGAAAATGAGTTGTATAGCTCAAAACAAACCGCTTTTAGTTCAGGGCGTTATCACTTTCTTCAGAAATGGAAATACAGCCACATTAGATTACGGCACTGGCGAATGCGATAATTTAGCGGTATTTACAATCAATGGGAATTCCTTTAATATCGTGATTGGAAACTAAAGAAATAAAAGTCAAAAACACAAGATAACGTCTCAGTCCTGAGGCGTTTTTTTTATGCTTCTTTGTTCGCTAATTGGCCACACGCGGCATCTATATCTTTCCCTCGGCTTCTTCGTACTTTGACTATAATTCCATTCGATTCAAGTGCTCGGATATATGCACCAATTGATTCGTCAGAAGCCTGCTGGAATTCTCCATCATCAATAGGATTGTATTCAATTAGATTCACTTTACAAGGCACATACTTACAGAATTTCACTAAGGCATCAATAGATGCTTTGTTATCGTTAATGTCTTTCCACACCACATACTCATAAGTTACTTTGCTTTTGGTTTTTAGATACCAATACTGTAGTGCCTCCCGCAAATCAGTCAAAGGAAAACTTTTGCTAAAAGGCATGATGCGATTTCTTACCTCTTCTATGGCCGAATGCAGAGACACTGCCAATTTAAATTTGACTTCATCATCAGCCATTTTTTTGATCATTTTGGAAACTCCGGATGTTGAAACGGTGATGCGTTTCGGGGACATGCCCATGCCTTCATCAGAAGTAATCATATCAATAGCTTTGATTACATTGCTGTAATTCATGAGCGGTTCACCCATTCCCATAAACACAATATTTGATAGCGGTCGATTATAATACAAGCGGCTTTCTCTATCAATCGCTGCTACTTGGTCGTAGATTTCTCCCGGCTCCAAATTTCGCATTCTCTTTAATCGAGCCGTGGCACAAAAATTACAATCCAAACTGCAACCAACTTGACTAGACACACAAGCCGTAGTTCGGGTATTAGTGGGTATCAATACCGATTCGACAACTAACCCATCATGCAAACGAACAGCATTTTTGACTGTACCGTCCTCGCTGCGCTGCATTTGATCAACCTGAATATGATTGATAACAAAATTAGCTTCGAGCATGATTCTGGTCGACTTCGACAAATTAGTCATGTCATCAAAATGATGCGCTCCTTTTGTCCACAACCATTCATAAACTTGATTGCCACGAAACGGTTGATCACCATTCAAAACAAAAAATTCCCGCAACTCATCTTTTGATAGAGCTCGAATGTCTCTCTTCTGGGTTTCCATGCGGCAAATTTAATGACAATTTGTTGATTAAGTTCAAACCTTCAAATAAATGCTCGTTTCTCGTTTTGATATTTTGATAACTTTGCCAAAATACTTAGTATGCACTTTATTTCAGAAGAACTAGAAGACTATATCGAGAAACATTCCGAAAAAGAACCCGAGTTGTTGGCTGCTTTAAACAAGGAGACTTATCAAAAAATACTCTTGCCACGTATGTTAAGTGGTCACTTTCAAGGAAGAGTTTTGAGTATGCTTTCAAAACTAATTCGACCAAACAATATTTTGGAAATCGGCACATACACCGGTTATTCTGCTCTGTGCCTATGCGAAGGTATGACTGATCAAGGCGTACTTCACACAATAGATATAAAGGAAGAACTAGTTGATTTTCAGCGTAAATATTTTGATAGATCGCCTTGGGGCAACCGAATCTTCCAACATTTAGGAGAAGCGTTAGATATCATTCCGCAATTGGATCTTAATTTTGACCTTGTTTTTATTGATGCCGACAAGGAGAACTATCTTAACTACTACGAATTAATTATTCCAAAAATGAACAAGGGTGGCGTCATTTTGTCTGACAATGTGCTTTGGAGTGGAAAAGTGGTTGAGCCTTTGGAACCAAATGACTTGAGCACAAAAGTCTTAATGGAATACAACCGCCATTTAAAAGACGATCCGCGGGTTGAAACTGTTTTGCTTCCTATTCGCGATGGATTAACCGTAAGTCGCGTGCTTTAGTAAAAACTATCTGACTATTTCTGCGTGAGCAATCACATCAATGACATCATTGACCACTGTAGCGCTAGCCTCAGAGCGACCAGCATGAATAAAATCTTTAATCGCCAGTTGAATAAGATGCTTGTATACCAAATTTGAAAATGGATTTTTTTCACCTTCGACAAAAGTGATACTTTTCATCTCTTCTATCACTGCAATATAAGCTTGACCAATTTTGGTTTTGTCATTTTCTGATAGTAATTGTTTTAGCGCTGTTATCAGAACAAGAGGCTTTTCTGTTTTCACAATGGTATGATTTGATGCAAACGTATGAAAAAAGCATCAAAAACTTAGCTATATGACAATCGATAATAACTCTAATCAATAAAACCCTTGAGAATTCAAAAGAATATTTTTAAAAGGGAAAGTACTTTGGTTGAAGAAATCGATATCCGGCGGAGAAACACCATCCGAAACCAATTCCAAATACATAACCTGTTAAGATATCCAGTGGAAAATGTAGTCCTAAATAGATTCTGCTGTACGCAAAGATTAAAGGAAACAAAAAAAGCAAAAGCGGAATTTTGAAGTGTTGTCTAAATAAGGTAAAAAGAAACACTGCACATGCCATTGAACTGGTGGCATGACCAGAAAAAAAAGCAAATGTGTCGCGATCCTGAACAATTCGAATCAATGACATTATTTCTGGGTCGTTACAAGGGCGAAGACGCTGCGTACTATTCTTAAAAAAGTTCGCTGTTTGATCGGAAACCAAAATTAATAACGCGACAAAAATCAAGACAATCCCAAGTTGTTTCCATCCCAATTTTCTGAGCAAAAGAAAAAATACAACAAGAAATAAAGGTGTCCAGGCAAACTGCTTTGTGATCAAAAGCCACATAGCGTCATAATATTCCGATCCTAAACCATTTAAAAAGACAAAAAGTTGTTTGTCAATAGAAATTATCTTATCCAACATCTATCTCTTTCGCTTTACAGGTCCATCTACTATTTCGATATCTTCGGCAGCGTCGATTTTTGGACTCTGCTCGAGTATATTTGTTTTCGCTTTTTCAATTTCAGCGTTAATGTCGTTGGTTAAGCCCGTAAAATTGCCGTGCATTTCTTGAAAAGTTTTGTCAAGTCCGTTGCTTTCAGCACTTTTCTGAATTTCATTCTTGATGTCGTTAGTTGCATTTCTAAATTGAGCCATAATTTTACCCAAAGTTCTTGCAATTTCGGGGATTCTTTCTGCCCCAAATAACATCAACATGATAAAGAGAATTAAGATAAGTTCGCCACCGCCAATTCCAAACATACTGTACTTTTTTTTGCAAAGGTAATAAGTTAACTAGAAGAAAAATGAACAATTTTCTTTCTACAGCTATCAATCAAATTTTGATTTTACTTCTTGTTTTGGCCAGGTGTTATTACTTATATCAATATCTGCCGTTTCCAACTTTGGGTCAATTACTATTTTGGTAATTGCTTTCTGTGTTGCAAATGTCCTTGACACTTCATTATCGTTCATTCTCCAGATTTGCGCGGGAAATTTATGGTTTTCAACTGTACCGTCTTCAAAAGTAATTTCAACTAGAATTGGCATCACTAATCCGCCCGGCTTATCAAAAGTCACTTGAAAGAAGTACTTGGGACTATTGAGTTTCAATTGCTCTTCCTTGGTGAACGTCGTTTGGATATACTCATCGAGATTCTTAATTTCTTTGATTTCAAAAGGTTTATTCATTTCCGGTTTGAAATCTTCGCTACCATCCGCTATCATATAAACCATCGGACCATCTGCTCCTGATCTTCTTCGTCTTTTCTTTGCCAAATACTCCGAAACTTCTTTTGAAGGTGTGTTAGAAACAAAATATTTTTTGACCTCCTTGATTCCGATATCAGTGTAGTCCGTCGTATAAAACCAACCTCTTATAAACCAGTCCAAATCGACTCCGGAGGCATCTTCCATAGTTCTAAAAAAATCTTCAGGCGTCGGATGCTTAAATTTCCATCGATTTGCATACGTTTTAAAAGCGTAATCGAATAATTCTCGTCCCATAATTGTTTCACGAAGAATATTGAGTCCAGCTGCTGGTTTTCCGTAGGCGTTACTACCGAACTGCTTGATGCTTTCAGAATTGGTCATAATGGGTTCCAACTTCGATTGATCACCACTCATATAGGGAACGATAGTTTTCGCTGGACCTCGGTCAACCGGGAAATTAGGATCGAATGTAATTTCAGCCAAATATTCCATAAAGGTATTGAGTCCTTCATCCATCCATGTCCACTGACGCTCGTCTGAATTCACAATCATCGGAAAGAAATTGTGTCCAACTTCGTGTATGATCACGCCCAACATACCATATTTTACACGATCTGAGTATTTACCATCAGCATCAGGTCGACCGAAATTCCAGCAAATCATTGGATACTCCATGCCTTGGTCGCGTGCATTGACGGAAACAGCTTTTGGATAAGGATAATCGAATGTATAACTGGAATAACTCTTCAACGTGTGGGCAACTGCTCTTGTCGAATACTGTTCCCAAAGCGGATTTCCTTCTTTAGGATAAATTGACACAGCCATGACGTTTCTCTCTCCGAACTTTACTGCCATTGCATCGAGTATAAATTTACGAGAAGTTGATATTCCGAAATCACGGACATTCTCTGCTTTAAACTTCCATGTCTTCTTTTGAGTTGAAAAACCTTTTTCCGCAACCATTGCCTCTTCCTGAGTCACGACAATTACCGGATTGTCATAGCTCTTTTCAGCCAATGCGTATCTTTTTTGTTGTTCGATGGTAAAAACCTCTGATCGGTTTTGTAACACACCAGTAGCTTCCATCACATGATCTGCAGGGACAGTTACATTAACCTCAAAATTTCCGAATGGTAACGCAAATTCTCCCGCACCCCAAAACTGCATATTTTGCCAACCTTCAACATCATTATATACGGCCATTCTCGGATAGAATTGCGCGAGAACATATAAATTGTTTCCGTCTGCAAAACGCTCGTAACCTGAGCGTCCGCCGTCTATCATGTAGTTATTGATATTGTAATTCCACTTGATATTGAGAACCATCTTTTCACCATGCGCTAGTGGTTTTGCAAGGTTAATTCTCATCATGGTTTCGTTAACTGTGTAAGAAACCGGATTGCCTTTTGCGTCTTTTACGTAGTCTATTTTGAATCCTCCATCGAACTTTTCTTCCAGGTATTTTCTTGAAAAAGCAACTGTACTCATAGCCGGTTCAGTGGTATTACTGTCAACTAGCGGCGTTTTGGAAGTACGTGACAAGATATTTTGATCTAATTGCATCCACAAATACTCCAAAGATTCCTTGGCGTTATTGGTGTAAGTAACCGTCTCAACACCGTAAAGTTTCGCGTTTTTATCATCAAGCTCCACATCTATTTTGTAATCGGCACGCTGCTGATAATAGTCAGGACCAGGAGCGCCGGATGCCGTTCTGTAACTGTTAGGAGTTGCTAAAAGGTCGTACATCTGTCTAAACTTATTTTCATCGACATGACCTTTTTGTTTTTGCTTGACAACTTCCTGGCCCATGGCAATACTGCCGAAAACGATTAGAAAACCAGCTAAGATGATATTCTTCATGATTAAAAATTTTGAGCGCTAAAAATAAGTGTTTTTTTTGGTGTGACTTTGATTTGAAATTATTTTAACAACCCACTACTGCTATCGCTTGTCAACAATAGGCTTTGTTTCTTACCATTAAAAGAAGTTTGTATGATATTTTGCTGATCGGAGAATAATTCCATCAACGATGAATTTCTAACATAAATTGAATTTACAGTCTTCACATCGAGAATTTTGTAGTAGCCTACAACAACATTGCTTTCCATTTCTTTACGAACAAAGACTATGGTTTTTGGCTTGCCATTGACTTTGACTTTAAGTTGCTCCAACAAATACTGGTTCATTTTTACAACATCATCAGAATTTTCATTTGGCTCTCCGATATGCGTTTTCTGTTGAAATTTCTTCTCCAATGCCGCATTTAAATCATCGACGAAAATTCTTGATGTAATCTCAATTCTTTTTTTTTCTGGAACGAAATTAATTTGGTAAATGGCTACGTAAAATTTGTGGACGTTGAACGCCGCAAGTACAAAAAAAAACAATAAAAAAATGACACGAAATCCTTTCATATTTGAGTCTATGTTGCGTCTAATGTTTCGCCAAAATTTCTTTATAATCTAACACCAACTTATTCATTAAGAACTTAGAAAGCGTCTTGTTTTTTGCTTTTAAAGCACGAACGAAATCA
>CANHBE010000065.1 GCA_947458575.1 Flavobacteriaceae bacterium
AAAATAGTCCCTTTTTTCTTTATAAAAACTACCAAGTGTACTTACGTCAGTTTGCGCTAAATACTCGCTGAGTGCAACTTGTGCGACACTATTTACACTAAACACCAAAAATTGATGGACTTTCTTGATTTCTGATAGCAGGTGTTTCGGGGCAACCAAATAGCCAACTTTCCATCCGGTAATATGAAAAGACTTTCCAAAAGAAGAAACCACAACGCATTTGTCAATCAGTTTTGGGCGATGATGCATGGAAATGTGTTTGTTTTCAAAAGTAATATATTCATACACTTCATCAGAAAGTACGATTGCATCTTGATACGTCGACAACAAATATTCCAGTTGCATAAAATCGTTCTCGGTCCAAATTCGTCCCGACGGATTATGCGGATTGTTTGTAATAATCAATCGGGTTTTGTGGGAAAATGCAGCTTCAATAGCTTCCCAATTGGGTGTGAAATCAGCGTTTAAACTAACTCGAATAGGTTTTGCATTGCATAGCAATACCGGCGTTTCATAGCAATCGTAACTCGGATCAAGGATGATTACTTCATCGCCCGATTGCACAAGTGCCTGGATTGAAGCAAATATTCCTTCGGTTGCGCCGGCTGTAATTAATATTTCATCGCTTGTATCAACTTTTCTTCCATAGGATTGCAAGGTTAATTTTTCGATTTGATGAAGCAACGGTGGATAACCCGACATAGGTAGATATTGATGAAAATCGTCTTTCGCTACCCTAGAGATAATGTCTTTGAGAACGGGATCGATAGAAAAATTGGGAAAGCCTTGAGCCAGATTAATCGCGTTATATTGTGTTGCCATTTGGGACATCACAGTGAAAATACTGGTGGTAATATGGGTGAGCTTCGACATTTCGATTAGAAATAAAATCGAAAAATAAAGAAACATCAGGAGCTGTCAAAGTATATTAATAAAAAATCCCTTTTGCAATGCTGCAAAAAGGATTTACTGTCGGGATGACTGGATTCGAACCAGCGACCCCTAGCACCCCATGCTAGTACGCTACCAGGCTGCGCTACATCCCGAATCAATTTTGGACTGCAAATATATTTTTTTTCCGGGAAGTCTTAAATATTATTGGGAAGAATTAGATAGAAAAAAGAAAAAATTATTCTGAAGATTTTTTCCTACGAGTGGAATTCTGATTCAACTTGAATTGATAGTTGAATGTTTTTAATTTGCTTCTTCGTTCTTCGGCTCTTAATTTCAATTTTAATTCGAAATTCATGTCCACCGAATTCAATTGTTTGATGGCTTTTGAAAATATCGCATCCTTTTCATCTTCCGCTGTTGTCTCTGAAAAAACTTTTACAGATCGATCTGATTTACCTGACTTTTCCTCGCTAAATGTAGTTTTCTTAGGGGATGGGAAGTCAAAAGATAAAATGATTTGCTCATTGTCCGGATTCATTTTTACAACAAAATTGTCTACAACAAAATGATCGGAAAAAATGCGGTTTTTTAAAAGCATAGCCTGATCTAATATTCCATCGACTTTAAATCTTGAACTAAGATCATTTAAATAGTGGATAACTTCCTCAATCGCATTTGGCGCACTATCGTAATGCAGATAATCTTCTTTACCCAAAAATACTATTGCTGCCTTGGTACCGATTGCGAATTTTTTAGATAAAAAGATTTTTTTGAATGAATTTGTTCCCCCTTGATATTCCTGAAATGAAGTAATATTATATCTATTGTCGATTGTATGACTGAAGTATACGCCCTTGGAGTCCTGATATATAGGCTCACGAAAGAAATTCTCACTACCTTTAACAATATAACCTATTAGCTTCATCTGTTTTTCACTTGTAATCAGGAAAAAGAACAATTAGGAATAAAAAGCCGTTCGGGGAGTTTGCCTTTATTGTGCTAAAGTAGGAATTATTTTCAAAAAAATGACATTGAAATTATCGGTGTTTTTATAATACCCGAAATGATTATTTTGACGAACACGAAAGAAATCAATCTCTTTGATCTTTAGTTTATTAATTAGGCTCATTGGGATAGAAGTAGAGCATAATCACTCTTTATCAATTCATCAAATTAGGCCATTAGTCACAAGGCGTCAAACTATTGATCCAATTACTGATTAGTTGAACACCTTCTTGATGCACCATTGTTCGTCCGATCCGTGGCATTCTATAATTTGAGGCGTTCGTATTCATCATATAAAGCAATGTTGATTCCCCGGTATTTGCGGGTTTGACCACGAACCCTCGGTCGATACCCGGTATTTGAATTGAAGCTGGTTTGCACACGCCCATATTTATGGGTTCGATCGTTTTGTCAAATGCCATTCGAATCTCCATGTATTCTGCATCGCCACCATCTTGATGACAATGAGCGCAATTGATATCTAGGTAAGAGCGCACTCTTAAATCCAAACTTTTAGAGGTATCATTATAATCAACCGTAGCATTGATGACTGCAGGAATACTGTTTTCTAGATAGCCGAATTCGATTAATTTAGTCAATTGATTTTTTGGGCCGGTAGCATAATTATAAACGCCATTCAGGTTTTGCGGCTTGATGCCAATTGGTCTATGCTCCGCGTTCCATTTATGGCATTTGATACATTTATTTTCAGAAGGGAATTCGTAATCTATTGATTGGGTATTGTTATTTTGATCAATCCATGTAATCGGAGATGTGCCGCCCATCATTTGAAGGCTGGCCTCTGTTTGCTCGTTATTCCATATGTATTCGGCAAAAATCCAACCGTCGCTCTTGCGAATCATGACACGCGTTTCCATTATTCTTCTGCTGTTCGATGGTTGCACATTGTCATAGTAAAAAGTCTTGATCAAAGCTGCACCCACCGGTAAATCTAATATTTGTGAATCACTCACATAATTGGCCTTAGTACCATTGGGCAACCAGATAAAGCGACTTTTTTTCGCATAGTCTGTGAAGAGCTCGCTATTCGGGCGATAAGGTAAAACGCCATAAGCAGGCAGCTGATTTTTTATTTCTCCAGTGAAAAATTTGTAGTCTGAAAGATTAGGATAAGGAACCTGTGTAAGGTCCATTACCACCGGACTTACAGCAAAAGGAACGTAATCGTCATCGTCTGAGGAGCAGGCTCCGATTGAGAGGAATCCGAATACCACCATCAAAATTACCGCTGCTGAAATGAGTTTATTTTTCATATGGAAAGCGTAACGTATTAATCAAGTAATATTTTTAATATGCTGATAGCTGCCTCGCTTATTTTTGTTCCGGGACCAAATACGGCAACAGCTCCTGCATCAAACAAAAACTGGTAATCTTGCGGAGGAATAACGCCACCAACAACAACCATGATATCAGGCCGTCCATACTTTCGCAATTCTTCAATGACTTGCGGAACCAATGTTTTATGTCCGGCGGCCAATGAAGAAACGCCTAAAATATGCACATCGTTTTCAACTGCTTGTTTTGCAGCTTCGTGCGGCGTTTGGAACAGTGGACCAATATCGACGTCAAATCCAACATCGGCATACCCGGTGGCTACTACTTTCGCTCCTCGATCATGGCCATCTTGCCCCATTTTTGCAATCATGATTCTTGGTCTTCTTCCTTCTTTATGTGCGAAGTCGTCAGCCATTTTCTTCGCTGTTTCGAAGCTTTCGTCGTCTTTTATCTCCTTGCTATACACACCACTAAAAGATTTAATTTGTGCTTTGTATCTGCCAAAAACGATTTCTAAAGCATCGCTGATCTCGCCCAACGTGGCTCTGTTTCTGGCCGCAATTACTGCCAAATCGAGGAGATTTCCCTCACCGGTTTGGGCACAACGGGTTAATTTTTTCAGAGCGTCTTGAACATTTTCATTGTTTCTTGAGGCTTTGATTTGTTTGAGTTTCTCTATTTGCTGTTTTCGAACCAGCTGATTGTCGACATCTAGTATTTGCAAAGGATCTTCCTTCTCTAATCGGTATTTATTAACACCAACTATGATATCCTGATTACTATCGATGCGAGCTTGTTTTCTTGCTGCTGCTTCTTCAATACGAAGTTTTGGAATGCCGGCTTCAATCGCTTTTGTCATTCCACCGAGTTCTTCCACTTCCTCTATGAGTTTCCACGCTCTCTCTGCTATCTCATTGGTAAGGCTTTCAACATAGTAACTTCCAGCCCAAGGATCAACCGTTTTGGTGATTTTCGTTTCCTCTTGAAGATAAATTTGCGTATTGCGTGCAATTCTCGCCGAGAAATCGGTCGGCAAAGCAATTGCTTCGTCGAGTGCATTGGTGTGCAACGATTGAGTTCCACCAAATGCTGCTGCCATGGCTTCGACTGTTGTCCGCGCTACATTATTGAAAGGATCTTGTTCTGTGAGACTCCAACCGGAAGTTTGACAGTGTGTCCGCAGTGCCAGAGACTTCTCATCCTTCGGGTTAAATTGTTTTACCAATTTTGCCCAAAGCATTCTTCCCGCTCTCATTTTGGCAATTTCCATAAAATGATTCATTCCGATTGCCCAGAAAAAAGACAAGCGCGGTGCAAAATCATCAATATGCATACCCGTTGACAGTCCGGTTCGGATATATTCTAAACCATCTGCTAAAGTGTAAGCTAATTCAATATCAGCTGTTGCTCCGGCTTCCTGCATATGATAACCAGAAATTGAAATCGAATTGAACTTCGGCATTTTTTTGCTTGTATATTCAAATATATCGGCAATGATTTTCATCGATGGAGTAGGTGGGTAGATATAGGTGTTTCTCACCATAAATTCCTTGAGAATATCATTTTGAATGGTACCCGAAAGGTGTTCCGGTGTCACGCCTTGTTCTTCAGCAGCAATAATATAAAATGCCATGATTGGCAAGACAGCGCCATTCATCGTCATCGAAACTGACATTTCTTGTAGCGGAATTTGATCGAAGAGCACTTTCATGTCTTCAACTGTATCAATTGCGACTCCAGCCTTTCCTACATCGCCAACAACGCGCTCATGATCAGAATCGTAGCCGCGGTGCGTGGGCAAATCGAAAGCAATGGATAGCCCTTTTTGACCTGCAGCAAGGTTTCTGCGATAGAATGCGTTACTTTCTTCTGCTGTCGAAAATCCTGCGTACTGACGAATGGTCCACGGGCGACGAACAAACATCGTTGCATATGGGCCGCGCAGGTTGGGAGCAAATCCGGCACCAAAACCTAAATGATGCAGATCTTCTATATCTTGTTTGCTGTAACTCGACTTCAGTTCGATTCCCTCGGCAGTTACGAAATTGTCCGACAAGACAGCTTTTTCCTTAGTCGGTATGTATTGATCTAAGCTGATATGTTGAATATTTTTTCTTTTCATAAAGGTGGATGCTGCGCTTTATATTCAAGTTACGCTTCAGTTGATAGTCGATCTTGCTCGTAACTTTCGGCAAGTCGTTTTTCAATAATTGGCGTAATCAGTGTTTTTCTGGGCTTGATTTTGACGAATGGATACAACTCTAATTCGTGTTTCATTTTGTCATTTTTGTTAGGGTATTTATTGGAACCCAACAAAATTTCTTTGCCTTCATCAAATGCATTTTGTTCGCTATCGGCGCTTTCTTGAATTTTTCTTTTAATCGTACCTTCTTTCAATTGCTTCAGAAATCCACCATTGGTCTCGATATCTTTCAAAAGTACCAATGCTTTTTCAGCCAATTGTTGCGTGAGACTTTCGATATAGTAACTGCCTTCTGCGGGATTATCTACTTTGTCAAAATAACTTTCATTCTTGAGAATCAACAATTGATTTCGCGCTATGCGGTCACCGAATTCATTGTCTTTGTGATAAAGCGCATCATAGGGCAGGTTGCAAATAGTATTGGCTCCACCGAAAATAGCACTCATACATTCTGAAGTGGTACGGAGCATATTGACGTTGTAGTCGTATATGGTCTTGTTTCTTTTGGATGGTGTAGCGGTAATTTGACAATCTAATTCGTGATCAAATTCTTTGGCGACTTTAGCGAATAGCAAACGAAAGGCTCTTAATTTTGCTATTTCAAAAAAATAATTGCTGCCAACAGCGACTTGAAATGACATTTGACTCTTAATAGGCATTATATTGAAATACTCTGTCGCGTGTGCCAATCCATAGGCGAGTTGCTGCACCATAGTTGCTCCTGCGTTTTGATACAGTCGCATATCAATACTAATCAGATTGCTTTTTTTGAACGTATTTGACATTTTCTCTAGCGTTTCGAAATTGTCTTTTTCGTCGCTAGTAAACCAATTGCCTTCTTTCGCTACATGACCGATAGGATCAAGGTTACAAAAAACAGTCGCATCGAGATTATTGCAAATGCTTTCGATTTTGCTAATGAAATCGACTGATAAAAATCCCAAGTTAAATTGAATTTCAATCTGTTTTAGAGGAATATTTTGCAGCAGTTTTTCAACGTCTGTTTGTTCGTTGTCAATATAGAAAATGATGCTTTCAGCTCCTCGTTCAATGCTGTCTTTTGCTCGTGCAATCGACTTGTCTAAATCAAAAACAAAAATAGCTTGTGCGATTTTAAAGGTCGTCGCTTTAGTGGTTACATTTGTCGAGATTGCTTCGTCGAAGTGATAAAAAGGACGGACTTGAATATCTTCGGGCGATTTCCAAACCAAGGTTTCGTTATAATCGGCGCCTTTCAATTCATATTGAATTTGTTGTTTCCATTGCTTGGAGGAAACGGGTTCAAATTCTTTGAATAAATTATTGTCCATAGTTTTTCAATTTAAAAGGAAATCAACAAGCTCTTATTCTCTTTTGAGTGTATCACCTTCATATTCGATGATGTAGATGTCTTCACTATCACGTTTCATATAGTACTTTTCCCGTGCAAATTTTTCGATTTGATCCGGGTTTTTCAAAAGCTTAATGTTTTCCTCGTCTTTTTTTATTTCTTCTTGGTAGTATTTTTTGTTGGATTCTAATTCTTCAATTTCTTGATTCAAAACACGGTGGTCGAAGTACGAATAATTGTCGAGGAACAACATCCATGTGCAGAAGAATAGCAACACCCAGACGTATTTGTTGCTAATGAACTTAAACCAGGTTTTGTCTTTCAATGTTGGTTCCATTTTGAGTTGATAGTTTAGCCCCGATAGTAGTGGAAATCCTTTTTGAATTTTCTGTAGCGCAGCGGAAGAAAATTTTCAATGTAGCGCAGCGAAATTGCAAAAAGATTGGAACGTATAGCGGGATTGGCTCCTAAAAAAAACAGCATAAAGATACATTTTTTTATGATAATCTTTGGTTAATTACCGCACGAACAACATCGATGGCTACCGTATTGTATTTGTCATTCGGGATGATAATATCTGCGTAGGCTTTTGTGGGTTCGATAAATTGTTGATGCATCGGCTTGAGTGTGGTTTGGTAGCGATTGAGTACTTCATCCATGTCACGACCTCTTTCGGCAATGTCACGTTTTAGTCGACGAATGAGTCGCTCATCAGAATCTGCATGAACAAAGATTTTTACATCGAAAAGATCTCGCAACTCCGGATTGGCCAGAATGAGAATTCCTTCTACGATCATCACTTTTCTAGGGTGTGTAAATACTGTATCGTCTGTGCGATTGTGGGTCACGAAAGAATAAACAGGTTGATCAACCGTTTTTCCTGCTTTCAGTTCCTGAAGATGCTGAACCAAAAGGTCAAAATCGATGGCACGCGGATGATCAAAATTGATTAATGCTCTTTCGTCGAAGCTCAGATTGGAATTATCCTTGTAATAAGAATCCTGAGAGATGATTCCTACTTCTGTTTCGGGCAATTCATTCATGATCTGATGTACTACGGTTGTTTTTCCACTTCCAGTACCGCCCGCAATTCCGATAATAAGCATAAGGTTGTTTAGTTTGTGTTATTGAAAACAAAAATAGGAATTTAAATGAAAGTTGATTTGTTTTTTGAGTAAATCAACTTTAATTTAAATTCCTAGATGAGTTTAATTTGTTATTATCGCTTTAGCGAAAAATGGCTTTTGAATTCTTTTGTTTCTCCGTTTTCAAAATATTCTACTGAAAACCAATAGTCGGTAGAAGGGAGTGGTTGACCGTTGAATGTTCCATCCCAGCCATTTCCCGACGGACTTATTACTTTGATTAACTTGCCATAGCGGTCAAAAATACTGACAACAGCATTGGATTGGTTCTCTAATCCAATAACGTTCCATGTGTCATTATAGGTGTCGCCATTTGGCGTAAAGAAATTCATATAGCCTAGAACAAGGACAGATGTCGTTAAATCAGAGCATCCATTTACGTCTTTCACATAAACGATATGATTACCGGGTGCAACAGGAGAAAAGATGTTGCTTTCTTGGGGCGGTCCATTATCGATTTGATAAGTAAACGGACCGGTACCAGTGTTTACTGTGACTACTATTCCGGCGTTATTGCTAAATTGGTTAATAGCTTGTGCGGCTATTCCCAATGCAGGGAATGACTCGGTTACCACGGCTGTTGCAACTTGTGAATCACAGCCTGTGCTGATATTGGTTGCAACCACTGAGTAAACTCCGGGTACATCGGCCTCAAGAGCGCTACCGCTATCGGGTAAAACTACACCGTCTAGAGTCCATACAAAACTATGAGTTGCCTGGCTCAATCCAGTACTAAGGATGTGCGTTCTGTAAGGTACTCCGGTTGTTTCGTCGGTACAAATAACACCATCAGTAATAGTGGGTGTGATTGTGATGGGTTGAGGATTGATAATTACGGTAGTCAAAGGTGAAATACAACCAAAGCTATTGGTTGCGGTAATAGTGTAACTTCCTGGGGAAAGGTTACTGTAGATTAGGTTTGAGGAATATGGACTACCATCAAAACTATACGTTTCACCTGCAACATTTAGGATAGTAATTTCTCCTAAGGCCTCGGTGCAGTCAGGTTGTGCTGTGAAAATTGCAGGAGCATTTGGTGTTGGAGGTTGTAGGCCTAATGTCAATGAACTTGCAGCTGAGATACAACCTGAGCCATTTTTTGCAACAACAGTATGTGTTGATCCCGCAGCTAGTCCCGGATAATTTAATGTTGCCGTGAACGGTCCGCCATCAAAGCTATAAGTTTGACCCAAAACATTCGAAATCTGTATCGTTCCTGTTGATACAGTACATGTTGGCTGAATTGGCGTAAGTGTTGGAGCAGCCGGTGTCAGCGGTTGTATATTCAAAGTAACGGTAGCTGTTTCGGAAATACAACCGTCAGCATTTCTAGCTTTTATAGTATGTGTCGATCCGGCGATAAGGTTAGTATAAAGAACAGTATTTAGGAAAGGACCACCATCGAAGCTATAGGTTTCTCCGGGAATTGCGGTGATTAAAATTCCACCGGTTGCTAACGTACATGTTGGCTGAATGATAGTAAAGGTCGGAGACGCGGGAGTAAGCGGTTGTGGTAAAATGCTGACGACAATTTGTTGCGATAGACAACCTCCCGTATTTTGTGCAACGATGGTATGATTCGTATTTGCAGGCAGTAAATTGAAAAATGTTGTGTTTGTAAATGGACCATTGTCAAAACTGTAAGTTATTCCGGCTGGAACAGGGAAAATTGTAATCGAACCTGTAGCATTGAAGCAATCCGGCTGTGTAAGTAGTCCTATGGTCGGATTTGCCGGCAGCTGATTGATCGTTAGAATCACAGGTGTCCGAGTTAAGGAAGGGCAAACACCATCTGAAGCCTCCGCGAAGAAAACAACAGATATAGCGGAATTAATACTTGGGCTAGTAACTATATTACCAGCTGAAGGCGAGTCATACCATGTAATACTCTGACCGATTGGCACTGTTGCTGTTGCTGTGATTGTTTGTATTGGGTTTGCCTCGCATACAAAAATATCGCCTCCTGAAATTGGTGGTGCAGGTGCTGGGTTTATATCAAGAGTAACGGCAGTTCTTGTGAGAGATAGACAAGTTCCCACTTTTGTTTCGGCATAGAATGTTATCGTTCCAACAGCATTTAAAGTTGGTGAAGTAACTTGATTACCTGCAGTGAATTGGTCGAACCACAATATTGATTGCCCGGGTAGCAAAGTAATGGCATTGTTTGCATTTAGAGTTTGCAAGGTTATTTGCTCACATTGGGTAATATTTCCAATTGATATTGGCGCTGCAGGCGCTCCTGTAATAGTAAGAATAACTGCTGTTCTGGTTGTTGAGTCACAAGTTCCATCATTGGCTTGCGCGTAATAGGTGATGGTCCCAACGGTATTCAAAGTTGGAGTTGCAACGAGTGCTCCACCGGTTGCTTGATCGTACCACGATATAGTTTGTCCCGGAATACTTGTTATTGCGGTGTTGGCATCAAGAGTTTGAATTGGCAACTGCTCACATTGGGTAATATTTCCAATTGATATCGGGGCTGCAGGCGCTCCTGTAATGGTTAGAATAACTGCTGTTCTGGTTGTTGAGTCACAAGTTCCATCATTGGCTTGCGCGTAATAGGTGATGGTTCCAACGGTATTCAAAGTTGGAGTTGCAACGAGTGTTCCACCAACTGCTTGATCGTACCACGATATAGTTTGTCCCGGAATACTTGTTATTGCAGTGTTGGCGTCAAGAGTTTGAATTGGCAACTGTTCACATTGGGTTATATTTCCAGTTGATATTGGCGCTCCAGGCGCTCCTGTAATGGTTAGAATAACTGCTGTTCTGGTCAACGAATCACAAGTTCCATCATTGGCTTGCGCGTAATAGGTGATGGTCCCAACGGTATTCAAAGTTGGAGTTGCAACGAGTGTTCCACCAACCGCCTGATCGTACCACGATATGGTTTGTCCAGGAATATTTGTTATTGCAGTGTTGGCATCAAGAGTTTGAATAGGTAACTGTTCACATTGGGTAATATTTCCGGTTGATATTGGCGCTGCAGGCGCTCCTGTAATGGTTAGTGTTACAGCAGTTCTGGTCAATGAATCACAAGTTCCATCATTGGCTTGCGCGTAATAGGTGGTGGTCCCAACGGTATTCAAAGTTGGAGTTGCGACGAGTGTTCCACCAACCGCCTGATCGTACCACGATATAGTTTGTCCAGGAATAATTGTTATTGCAGTGTTGGCATCAATTGTTTGAATAGGTAACTGTTCACATTGGGTAATATTTCCAATTGATATTGGCGCTGCAGGCGCTCCTGTAATGGTTAGAATAACTGCTGTTCTGGTTGT
>CANHBE010000066.1 GCA_947458575.1 Flavobacteriaceae bacterium
AGGATGTTCACTTCAGCTATATCGAAGGCGAAGAAATTATCAAAGGAATTGATTTGGAAGTAAATGTTGGTGAAACCGTTGCTATTGTTGGTGCAACAGGCGCTGGAAAATCGACTATCATCAATCTTTTGAATCGATTTTACGAAATAGATAGCGGCACCATTTTTATAGATGGACATTCGATTACAGACTATAGTTTGAGTTCAATGAGAAAGCAAATCGCCGTTGTTTTGCAAGATGTGTTTTTGTTTGCCGACACCATTTTGAACAATATCACCTTAAGCAATCCGTCGATTGCCAAAGCTGATGTTATCGAAGCGGCAAAGAAAATTGGTGTTCACGACTTTATCATGAGTTTGCCGAATGATTATGATTACGACGTTAAGGAAAGAGGTGTCATGCTTTCTTCAGGACAACGTCAGCTGATTGCGTTTTTACGGGCTTACATGAGCAATCCCAGTATTTTGATTTTGGACGAAGCAACTTCTTCTATCGACACGCATTCTGAAGAGTTAATCCAAAAAGCAACAGAGACGATTACCGAAGGACGAACCTCTATTGTCATTGCACACCGATTGGCGACGATCATTAAGGCAGACAAAATTGTTGTGATGGACAAAGGTCTGATTGTGGAACAAGGTACACATAACGAGTTGGTTTCTATAGAAAACGGTTATTACAAGAAGCTTTACGATTCGCAGTTTCAAGTCGAATCAGAATCAGAAATTGGATAGTCAAGAACAGAGTTTACTTATAATTCTGTAATAGAGAAATATTGCTTAATTTCGCATCTGTTTTTAGATAATTACTTTAAAATATAGAAAAATGAAATACGATGTCATAGTTTTAGGAAGTGGTCCTGGTGGTTACGTTACTGCAATCCGTGCCTCGCAATTGGGCTTTAAGGTAGCAGTTATTGAAAAAGAAAGTTTAGGAGGCGTTTGTCTCAATTGGGGTTGCATTCCTACAAAAGCTTTACTCAAGTCAGCACAAGTATTCGACTACTTGAAACATGCTTCTGATTATGGTTTGACGATTTCATCTTTCGACAAAGACTTTAATGCCGTCGTAGCAAGAAGTCGTGGTGTGGCTGATGGAATGAGCAAAGGCGTTCAATTCCTGATGAAGAAAAATAAAATCGATGTAATTGAAGGATTTGGAAAAATCAAGCCCGGTAAAAAAGTTAGCGTAACTGCTGCCGATGGAAAGGCAACAGAATATACTGCAGACCATATCATTATTGCTACTGGTGCCCGCTCACGGGAATTACCTAACTTACCGCAAGATGGCAAGAAAGTTATAGGTTATCGCCAAGCAATGACTTTACCTTCACAACCAAAATCTATGATTATTGTCGGTTCTGGTGCTATAGGTGTTGAGTTTGCGCATTTTTATAATGCAATGGGTACAGATGTAACAATTGTCGAATTTATGCCGAATATCGTTCCTGTCGAAGATGAGGATATCTCAAAACAAATGGAGCGTTCGATGAAAAAAGCCGGTGTAAAAATAATGACTTCTTCTTCGGTTGAAAAAATTGACACTTCGGGTTCAGGAGTAAAAGCAATCGTTAAGACAGCAAAAGGTGAAGAAACTTTAGAAGCTGAAATTTTGCTTTCAGCCGTTGGAATCAAGACCAACATCGAAAATATAGGATTAGAGGATGTTGGTATTGCAGTCGATAAAGACAAGATCTTGGTGAATGCATACAATCAAACCAATATTCCGGGCTATTATGCCATTGGTGACGTAACTCCCGGACAAGCACTGGCGCACGTTGCTTCAGCAGAAGGTATCAATTGTGTCGAAAAAATTGCCGGATTGCATGTACATCCGATAGATTATGGCAATATTCCAGGTTGTACTTATGCTACGCCCGAAATTGCCTCTGTAGGTTTGACAGAAAAGCAAGCGCGGGAGAAAGGATATGAACTTAAGATCGGGAAGTTTCCTTTTACAGCGTCAGGAAAAGCAAAAGCTGCCGGAACACCTGACGGCTTTGTAAAAGTAATCTTCGATGCGAAGTACGGAGAATGGCTTGGCTGCCATATGATTGGAGCTGGTGTAACCGATATGATTGCTGAAGCGGTTGTGGCCAGAAAATTGGAAACTACCGGTCATGATATTTTAAAAGCCGTTCATCCTCATCCTACCATGAGTGAAGCGGTCATGGAAGCTGTTGCCGATGCTTATGGTGAAGTAATCCATCTATAAAATCATGACGATATCAGAGACTTAAATACAATTTAAGGATAAATTGAATCCGTTTTGTGAAAGCAAAGCGGATTTTTTGTTGAAAAGAAAAAACAACTATAGTAAAATGATAATCAATTCTTTATACATTTAGTACAATACTAATTAAACAATTTTAATTATGAAGAAATCTATCTATTTTACCATTCTTTGCGCAGTAATATTGACACTATTAAGCTGCAAAAATGAAGTCAAGACGGGAACTGAACCTGTTTTTGATTTAGCTGAAGCAAAAGCTGCCATAGAGGAAAGAGTTGATCTTTTTGAAGAGGCTTTAAATTCTAAAGACTCGATTGGTTTAGCAAATTGCTATACGACGAACGCAAAATTCATGCAGCCCAATGCTGAAGCCGTTGAAGGAAGGGCAAATATTCAGAAATTATTTGGTATGTGGATGAAAGGTCCGATGTTGCATATCAGAATTAATACTGTTGAAGTGTGGGGCAATGAAAATATGTTGGTGGCAGAAAACACATGGACATTCATCAACCAGTCCGGAAAAACGGTGGATAAAGGAAAATCACTTGAAATCTACAATAAAGAAGATGGTGTTTGGAAATTGCATCGCGACTGCTACAATTCGGATATGCCACTCGCTAAATAGATACTTAATTTTAGAGAAAATTCGTCTTCTTTATTGCGCATTAGAGAAGACGAATTTTGCTTTTTTGACACTTGCTACTACCGACTAACTAGAGGTTCTGTTTGATTTTGAATCACAAACATTTGTACTTGAAATAAAATATTCAAAGTCGCTTTAATACCAACTTGCTTCTTAAACTCAAATTCTTCAGCAGGAATAAATGGTGCCTTTCCCGAAGTTGCATACGACTCATTAAAGGCTTGCATCTTGTTTTTCAAAATTTGTAGATCACCTGCAAAAGTTGGATCCGTCAAATAATCGTTTACCGGCGTGTCGCCAAGCATAATGCCTTTGGTTTCAAAATCAGGAGGAACTGTTTGAAAACCTGTTTCCTTTTGAACCAAAAAGTGCTTGAGCTTTTCACATTGTGAGAAAATTTCATTAGCAAGCGTGTTTGAACTTGAATTAGTGCCTTGCTTATAGAACATTTGATTTTGTTGTTTTGCACTTTTGAGAATTTGCTCGTTTCTCAAAAAATACCGCGTATCTTCATAATATTGCGCGCGCGTTCCAGCCGGTGCTCTTACCAGAATCAAGACCAAACCGAAGCCAGCAGCCAACAGAATGCTTGACACGATAGTATTGACTTTAGTATGCGGATTTCTTATTCCCGTAAAAAAGTAAATCGGCAAAAACAGCAACAACATCATCAAAAAAGCTGTGATAATCAAAATATTCGCATAAGGCCAATGCATGATTTTAAAAAGAATTCCAACGCTGATTGCCATCGCGGAAAGCGTTCCAACCGAAAGAATTATTTTGTCGGTTGTCTGTTGCTTTTCTTTGATTTTTAAAATAAATAACAAAGGAAAGAATAGTAAGCTTAAAAGAAAAACACTCAGTACAATCAGTGCTGACGCTCCAGCCCAATGCATAAACTTAAATAAAAGTCCTAAGGCCAAAATCCCAGTCGATGTCGCGCCAATAATTAACATTATTCTCTTCATAACGTAGTAGTTTTTGTTGATTAATAAATACGTGGTTTCTATCTCTATCTCTTTTAATTCCTTCTCGTAAAAAGTAGTAATTGTTTGAAAGTAGAAATGCTCGAAGTCACCATCATCTTCAAGACTTTGCTCAATGATACAACAAATATGATCCAATAGGTCTTGCTGCAGGCTGACCCTTTCGATGCCTCGTGCACTGAGGTCATCGAGAATAAAATCTATTTGCGTTTCACTGAGGCAATACATATCAGACAGCTTGAGTTTTAATATCAAGTAAAAACCGCATCGTATTCATAAAATCAGCCAACTCGCTAACTTTTTCATCGATTTTCGATTTGCCCTCCGGACTCAAACTATAGTATTTTCTCATGCGCTTTCCAATATATTCGGTTTCAGTTGTGACCAATCCCTCTGCTTCTAAGGTATGTAAAGTTGGATACAAGGCGCCTTCTGTAATCTGAATGCGATCAAAAGTTAATTCCTTTACCCGTTGTGTAATTTCGTAACCATACATACGTTTGTTATTTTCGAGTTGCTTCAAAATAATCGTTTTCAAAGTACCTTTTATCAATTCTGATGAGTAAATCATAGCAAGTCATTTTTTTTCTAACGCAAATATACATAAGATTATTATGCATTTAACTATTGTGTGTTTTTTTTTTTAATGCAAAAAATAATATCTCGTAGCACAAATTGCTTCTCGCGTACTTACGTCAATATTAAAAAATAAGCGAAACAGAAAGAGTTTTGTCTAATTAAGCAAGGTGATTGTTGAATCATACAGTTAAATATACTACCTCTAAAATGGATAAATAATGTTGCGAGATTAAATCAAATTCTAGTCAAAAAATTGTACTTTTGAGTAAGAACTTTTTCCAAATCAAAAGTATATTACATGAATGGTCTCAACAAAATCATCGAATCCATCCAACTATTTTTGATTGAAATTGGTGAACTTTCCTATTTTTCTTTTCGATTTTTCAAAGAAGTATTCAAGCCACCATTTGAATTCGGTGAGTTCTTACGCCAATGCTTTAACCTCGGTAATCGCTCACTGTTTTTGGTTGGCACTACAGGTTTTATCATAGGTTTGGTTTTTACCCTTCAATCTCGACCAACCTTGGAACAATTTGGTGCCGCTTCCTGGATTCCTGCGATGGTGAGTGTTTCTATTATTCGCGAAATCGGACCAATCATTACAGCACTCATTTGCGCCGGCCGCATAGGATCCGGAATAGGTGCTGAACTCGGCTCGATGAGAGTAACAGAGCAAATTGATGCCATGGAAGTGTCAGGAACCAATCCGTATAAGTATTTGGTCGTAACCCGAGTTCTCGCCTCAACCCTTATGTTGCCTATTCTAGTTTTCTTCGGAGATATTATTGCGATTTATGGCTCATACATCATCGAAAACATCAAAGGAAATGTATCACTTTTGCTTTACTTTACGCAAGTTTTTAATCATCTCGAATTCAGCGATGTTATTCCTTCAACAATAAAGACTTTTTTCTTCGGATTCGCGATCGGAATGGTTGGCTGTTATAAAGGCTATAATTGCAAAAAAGGAACTGCGGGTGTTGGACTTGCAGCGAACTCCGCTGTAGTTTTTAGTTCTATGCTGCTATTTGTCATCGATTTTATCGCAGTTTTTATTTCGAATATTTTTTACGATCATTAGCTATGCCCGACTCGAAATCTAAACCCATCATCGACATCCGTGACCTGAAAAAAAGTTATGGTGACAATCATGTTCTTGGTGGTTTCAATATGCAACTTTTTGAAGGTGAAAACCTTGTTATCATGGGCAAATCTGGTTCAGGAAAATCGGTAATGATAAAATGCCTTGTTGGTCTTGAAGATCCTGACAGCGGCACGATTGAAGTCATGGGCAAAAATATCGGTGAATTAGAGCAAGAAGAGCTTGACGAACTACGGACAGAAATTGGGTTTCTATTTCAAGGAAGTGCATTATATGATTCGATGTCTGTCAGAGAAAATTTAGAGTTTCCACTCCGAAGACACACCAAGAAATTCGGGGAGATAGACGACACGACTCCAATGATTATGGAAGCACTCGAAAACGTTGGTCTGGCTCAAACCATAGATTTGATGCCAAGTGAACTGTCCGGCGGAATGAAGCGACGGATCGCTTTGGCGAGAACCTTAATACTTCAGCCAAAAATTATTTTGTACGACGAACCCACAACAGGTTTAGATCCAATTACGTCGAAAGAAATTATATTGCTGATGATGTCAATCCAAGAAAAATATAACACTTCTTCAATAATTATTACACATGATGTAGATTGTGCGAGAGTAATCTCTAACAGAATGATTCTACTTGTTGACAGCATCAACTATGCGGAAGGCACTTTTGAAGAACTAGCAAAGTCAGACGATCCTAAAATTCAAGCATTCTTTAAATAAAAGCAAATGGAAAAAACAAGTTCAGAAAAAATACGCCTTGGCCTCTTTGTTATTATTGGCCTTACCATTTTTGTGCTGGGGATTTACTTCATCGGAAATAAACAACAGATGTTTGGAAAAACAGAACATTTGCGAACGGTTTTCAACAATGTGGGCGGTCTGCAGCTGGGTAATAATGTTAGATACTCGGGCGTGAATGTGGGCACTGTTAAGGAAATAACCATGATTAATGACACTGCCGTAAGTGTCGACATGATCATTTCCAAGTCGATTTTTCCGAAAATCAAGAAAAATGCAATCGCAACAATTGGCTCCGACGGATTGGTGGGCAGCATGATCATTAACATTTTGCCAGGAAATGGTCCTGCTGATCCTGTCGAACCAAACGATATCATTCAGTCTTTTAATCGAATTAGAACTGATGACATGTTAACTACACTCAATACTACCAATGAAAATGCCGCATTGTTAACAGCCGACCTACTTAAGATTACGAAAGAAATCACACAGGGAAAAGGAACAATTGGACTTTTGATTAATGACACAGTAATGGCAAACGACTTGAAGAAAACCATGCATTACCTCAGAATTACAAGTAAAGGTACTTCAGAATCAGTTGAAAAGCTAAATCAAATTGTGGCTTCACTGGGTAAAAAAGACAATGTGATTGGTGTACTGAGCGATACCACTGTCGCTAATAAAATCAAGTCAATTTCAAAAAACCTCGATCAAACCACGAAAGAAATCAATAAGGTAGTTGACAATCTCAATGCCACTGTCCTCAACATAAAAGATGGTAAAGGTGCCATCAATTATCTTTCAAATGACCCTAATCTGGTAAAGAAAATAGATTCTACAATGACGAACATCAACCAGGCAAGTGGCCGACTCAACGAAAATCTGGAAGCGCTAAAACACAATTTCCTTTTGAGAGGCTATTTCAAAAAGCAGGAAAAAGCAAAACAAAAAGAGAAATCTAAATCGCCTTCAAATTAGCTATCAAATAGTCAATATCTTCCTTGGTATTGGATTGCCCGAGTGAAATTCTCAAAGAAGGTTGTGCAGTCTCCTCTTTGGAAAGAATTTGTGCTAATACATGGGAAGTTTGCGTGCTTCCGGATTGGCAAGCACTTCCACGCGACACCGCAATCCCCTTCATATCCAAGTGAAACAATAGCATACCTGTTTTTTCAGAATCAAAAGGAAGAAGAACGTTAATTAGGTTGTAAAACCCGTTGACACTTCCATTAACTTTTAGGTCTTGAAATGCAGCTGTTAGTTCTTTAATCAAGTACGTTCGCAAACCCTCAATATAGGATTGATTCTTCTCTAGATTTTCTAATGACATTGCCAATGCCTTCGCCATACCAGCAATATTATGAACCGATTCAGTGCCCGGTCTAATTCCTTTTTCTTGCTCACCGCCAAACATCGAGGGAGAAAGGGCTAATCCTTTTCTGGCAAAAGCAAATCCTATACCTTTTGGCCCACTGAATTTATGAGCACTGGCAACAATAAAATCGATAGGAGTCTTCTGTAAATCGAATCCAAATTTACCAACGGACTGAATAGTGTCTGAATGAAAATAAGCCTGATGCTGCTTACAAATACGACCAACCAACTCCAGATCTAAGACTGTTCCAATTTCATTATTCACGTGCATCAATGAAACTAATGTTCTTTTAGGTGCAGAAAGCAAAGTGACAAGATGCGAAACATCTATTTCACCATTGGGTAAGAGATTTACAAATTCTATTTCGACGGGAAAATCACGCTGTAGCGCTTCCAAAACATGCAACACCGCATGATGCTCAATTTTACTTGAAATAATTCGATCTACTTTCAATGTAGTCAATGCGTTGCGAAGAATCAAGTTATTTGCTTCTGTTCCGCCGGAAGTAAAAATAATCTCCTGTGAACTAACATTTAGTGATTTCGCAATTGACTTTCGGGAAATCTCAACAACGCTTTTTGCCTGTCGACCAAAACCGTGTGATGATGACGGATTGCCAAAATCTTCACGCATTACCTTTGCCATTTCCGATATCACCTCGGGATACATAGGAGTGGTCGCAGCATGATCAAGATATACTTTTTTCATGGGTCAAAGGTAGTAATTTCGTCCTTTTTATCCAGATGAATTCATTGCCGAATCGCAATTTAAATCCTATTTTTGTCAAAAATAAAATTAGCATGAAAAAAATATTGAGTTTGCTATTTCTTGTTGTGTTGTTTCAAAGTTGTGATGATGGCGATTTGACTGTTGAAAGAATTGACTTTTCTGACGTTACTACCAGTAGTTGCGGGGAAACGCTATATAAATTAAACGGAAACGAGGCACTCTATCTCAAAATTCCGGCTTCTTTTAACGCTTTTAGAAACGAAGTTACTCCAGCTGACCAACCTCGAACAATTCCAATCGGCAGCTCCGTCAGTGTCACTTATCGAGCATATAACGGAAGTCCAAGTGCCGGAAACATTTGTAATACTCCAGGTCCAATTTCTCCCGTTGCAACTACAGAATGGACAGCTACTGCAGGAAATATTGAAATAAGAACAACAGCCGTGTATACAACCAACGAAGCCACGGGCGCAACGAGAATTTCAAGATATTCGCATGCCATTAGCTTTAAAAATATCATTTTCTCAAAACCCGAAGGAACGCAAATTTATGACACTTTTAATTTTGGGGAATTTAGCACTACGCCCACTTCGCTGCCTTTCAATTTCAGTCCAGACGACTTGAAGCTTTGCACAACGAATAACGTGCTTTATAATGCAAGAATAAATGGAATAGAAGGGCTTTCTATTCAGAACTTCAATGAAGCTTTATTGTCTACTTCCAACTTAGGTGTTCCAAAAAGAGGTCTAATAACTGGATCTTCAAACACGCTAACCTATCGACTATTCACGACCGCATTAACAACATCAGACAATTCGAATTACTTTTGCCCATCGACTTTTCCTGATTTTCCACCAACAAGTGAAATCTGGGTTGCACAAAACGGCATCGAAAATGTCAGCGGAATAATTGAAGTAACCACAACAACAAACGGGACCGGTTATCTGCATTCGATTTTACTGAAAGGAGTCACTTTTCAAAAAGGAAATGACACTTTCTATTTCGGCGATGCTATATTACTTGGAAACCTGCTCACGACAGATTAAGGATTAAGTTGACGATTGACGTATTGAAACCTCTGTTGCGCCTAATCCGTACTTTTGGTAATTGGCATCTCGAAACGAAATCGATTCGTAACGTCCGAGCATAAAATCTAATTCCGCTTTTAGAATTCCTTCGCCAACTCCGTGAATAAAAACAATTTTTGGTATTCGATTTTTAATCGCAAATTCGATGTGCCTTTTAGCAGTTTCTGTTTGCAAATTAAGGATGTCGAAATTATTCATCCCTTTATAATTTTTTACCAATTTTTCTATGTGAAGGTCAAACTCGGGAGGAGGAATCTCGCCTTTAATTCTCTGTTCCTTTACAAAACTTCTGGGCTTCGGAATTTCCTTTTCCTTTTTTATTTTATCTGAATTAAAGGTTTCTATAACTTTACTTAAATTACTGGTTTTAAAATTTTTAATCAATTGATTGACAAAATATGTCATCGTAAATCCTTCCGTTGTTTCGATGGTAATATGGTTATTATCAATGCTTATTACAACACCATCAATCGCATCATCCAACACAGATACTTCGTCTCCAATCTTAAACATGTTCATCTTCTTTTTCTTGATTTTTACTCGGTGTTTTTGCACTTAGTCGCATCATCCCAAACATAAAAACTACAAGTGCACTTGCAATAATATAGACGTTTTTTTCAGCCTTGCTTTGTTCATAAAATGCCAATCCGATGGCAATTATCATGAGTAGTATCATCAGCTTTTTCATACTGTTTAATTTGAGTCAAACCAAAAGTAGCAAAATTTTAAGGAAAGAAACTTTGATATATGAAATCATTTTTTTGTAAAATTGTAAGATCAATTGAACGTATCATGGAATTAGAAAAATACATGATTCCCTGTTTAAACAAGAAATTATTCGGAATAGACTGTTTGGGTTGTGGTACTCAAAGAGCAGTACTTTTAATCATGAAAGGAGATTTTACAGCAGCTTTCTATCAATTTCCGGCAATCTATACAACGATTTTATTTTTTGGCTTTGTAGGCCTCCACTTTATTGACAAGTCTCGGAATTACCATCGCATTATGATTTCACTAGCAATTCTCAATGCGATTATCATGATTATATCTTATCTCATCAAAATGACTCACTCTTAAACTACATTTTATGGAAAAACGAAAACTACCCAATGCCACAGCCATTCTTATTCTTGGAATTTTATCTATTCTTACCTGCTGCTGTTGGGGTGTAATTGGTCTAACTCTGGGGATTGTCGCTTTGATATTAGCGAAAAAAGATTTGGCACTCTACAATGAAAATCCTGAAATTTATGAAGGCTTCTCTAACATCAATACAGGTAGAATCCTGGCGATAATTGGAATCATATTAAGTTCTATATATCTGATTTTAAACATATACATGTACGTGGTTTGGGGAGAAGAAGGCATCAAGGAATTTCAGGAAAACTTAATTGAAAAAATCAAACACCAGCAAGAAATGGAATAAAAAAACCTCCAAATAGGAGGTTTTTCTTTTATTTTTCAAACGGTTTTAGTGTCTTAATAATTATCGAAACACATTCAAGTAGTTGTTCTTCATTCATTACTAGTGGAGGAGCAAATCGAATGATATTACCATGTGTTGGTTTTGCTAATAGACCATTGTCCCGCAACGCCATACATATATTCCAAGCCGTGTCGCTTTCTTCTGTATCATTAATAACTATC
>CANHBE010000067.1 GCA_947458575.1 Flavobacteriaceae bacterium
CTTTTTCCAACTGACTTTTTCAAAATTATTAATATAGATCAAGAAATAATTGCCGGTGCCATGATGTATCGTTTTCATAAGGAGATTGTCTATGCCTTGCTTTGGGGAGATGATCTCAAAGGCAGAAGCGATCGCGCTATGGATTTCCTAGTTTTCAATTTGTGGAGTCACTATAAAGCTGCAGGTTTCCATTATATCGACCTCGGAATCTCAACCGTGGAAGGCATTCCGAATGAAGGTTTGCTCAGGTTTAAAGAAACGCACGAATGCCAATCATCACTTCGGTTTCATTTTACTTGGAAATCTGACTAGTTTAAGCTGCTATGTTTGTTCTAAATCCAGATCAGTATCTCACGCCTTCCTACCGTATTAGCCCTTTTACAACGGCTGATGTCGGAAGAAATTCTAAAATGGCAACTGATGATTTTGCAATGCAATATTTCGACAGTCGATTTGGTCAAAACAAATGGCAGCATACAGCCAATGGGCGTGAAGCAATCCGATTCGCTTTAGCAAAATATGAACTAAAGCCGACAGATGTAGTTACTATACTGACAACCTCGCAAAATTTTTATATTAGCTCGTGTGTTACCAGCGAAATCGAAACTTTTTGTCGATGGAATCGTGAACTCACAGCGGAAACCAAATTGATTTTTGTCAATCACGAATTTGGTTATCCGTATCCCAACATGACAGAATTGGTTGCGACTGGTTTGCCCATTATTGAGGATTGCTGTACCACTTTTTTTAGTCAAGATGAATTAGGTAATCTCGGAAAATATGGTGATTATGCCGTTTATAGTTTTCCGAAGTTTTTCCCCATTCAAATAGGAGGCTTACTCGTGTCCCGTCGCAAACAAATTAGACCAGAACAGAGTCTGCTGTCAGACGTTGAAAAACAATATGTAGAGAAAGTCGTTTCTTTTTGCCTTCGCTCTGAGGATACCATTTTGGCGAAACGAAGAGAGAATTACGATTATGCAATTGACCTCTTTGCAAAGTTGGGATTGATGCCCCGTTTTTCAGACCATCCAAAGTCAATTCCATCTGTTTTGCTGCTCTGTAACAATGGAGTGATATCCGATTTGAATCAATTGAAAGCAACATTATATAGTCATGGAATTCAAAACAGTATTTTCTACGGCGAAGATGCTTTCTTTATTCCCATTCATCAAAATCTAAACTTTGGTGATCTCGATTATTTTTCTGAAGTCATACGCTCATTAATCAACAAATAATCGTGAAATTGACAATGACTTCATGTAAAAAATCCAATTCGCAAAAGCAAAAATTATGAAGAGATTGATTATTGCCGGTTTTGGTCAACCGCTTTTGGATCTATTTGAATTTCTGTCTGTCCGTTTTGAAATCGTCGGCGTTATTCTAGACTATGAAAGAAAGAATAAGCATCCATGGTTTCACGAAGCGTTGGCTAAAAAATCAATAAAAGTATTCAATTTCGATGCGGTTGATGCCCTAAAACCTGATGCTATCGTCGTTTTCAATTACAACCGAATTATTGATGTACAGTATAAAACAGTTCCCATCTTGAACATTCACATTGGCTTGCTACCGGTTTATCGCGGAAACAATGCCAATGCATGGTCAATTCTGAACGGCGATCGTAGTGTTGGCTATACCTTACATGAAGTTACAGACACACTTGATGGTGGTGCCATCTACTATAAATTCGCCTACGAAATCAAAGACCATGAGACTTATTTTCATGCAAAAAATGCAATGACTGAAGATCTCAAAAACGAATTGCCGTGGGTAATTGAAAAAGTGTTGAATCAGGAAATTCAAGGCGTAAATCAAGATCATGATGATTTTATTTATTGCAGCAAACTATATCCTGAAGATGGCATTTTGAGTCATTGGGATTACAATACAGCAGAAATTATCAGTCGAAATATGATTTTTGCCCGACCGTTAGGAACCGGATTGAAAATGCATTATCAGTCCAAAGTAATCGAAATTAGCAAACTGAGTGTTGTTCCCCATTATCGAATTTCAAAAGGATTTCCCGGTGCTGTCGTGATGAAAAATGAATCAGGTTCCGTTTGGATCAAAACAAAAGATACAGCCATTTCCATCGATGTGTTATATATTGATGGGCAAATTGTGCTGCCAAGTACTTTATTTAAAATAGGTGATAGATTATGATTAAATTTTTGGATCTTCAAAAGATAAATGCAAAATATGAAAGTGAGCTAAAGCAGGCCGCCGCTGCAGTAATTGATTCCGGTTGGTTTCTCATGGGTGAAAAGCTGGCTAATTTTGAAAAGGAACTTTCCCAATACATCGGCTGTTCAAATGCGATTGGTGTCGCCAACGGTCTGGACGCCTTGCGACTGATCCTAAACGCCTACATCGAAATGGGCGTAATGTCTGAAGGTGATGAAGTGATTGTTCCGGCCAATACTTACATTGCATCACTTCTTGCAATATCCGATAACAATTTAGTTCCGGTTTTAGTCGAACCTTCCGCCAAGAGTTTCAATCTCGATATCGATTTGATCGAAAAACATATCACTCCAAAAACCAAAGCCATTATGGTAGTACATCTCTACGGGCAAGTTTGTTGGAGCGAAGATTTGGTTGCGTTGGCAAAAAAGTATAAGTTGAAAATCATCGAAGATAATGCACAAGCCATAGGAGCGACATGGCAAGGCATCAAGACCGGAAATCTAGGCGACGCTGCCGGTTTTAGTTTTTATCCCGGTAAAAATCTAGGCGCTTTAGGCGATGCTGGAGCAGTCACCACGAACGATCCGGCATTGGCGGAGCAAGTTCGTGCATTAGGAAACTATGGCAGTAAAAAGAAATATGTCAACGAGTATCAAGGACTCAATAGTCGTCTTGACGAAATACAAGCGGCGTTCCTCAGCGTCAAATTGAAATACATCGATGAGGAAAATCAACACAGAAGAAAATTAGCTTCCTTATACCTTAATGGAATTTCACATTCAGATATTCAATTGCCCAATCCCGTCAATTCGAACTTTAATCATGACGCCAACCCGGAACATGTTTGGCACTTGTTTGTGGTGCGCTGCAAAAGGCGAAACGACTTACAGGAATACTTGACCAACAATGGTATTCAAACTTTGATTCATTATCCGATTCCGCCCAACAAGCAATTGGCGTATGCCGAGATGAATCATCTTGATTTTCCGCTAACCAACGCCATTCATGATGAGGTTTTAAGTTTACCCATTAGTCCTGTACTCACTGTTGATGAAGTTGGTAAAGTCATTGCAATTTTGAACAATTTTGACCGATAGCAATTAAAAATAAAAGAGCAGTAAACATGATACAAGCGTCCAAAACACACAACAATCGCAGACCATGGAATTGGTTGGTGTACCAAAGTAGCGACCAGTTTCTCAATAAATATGCGCCACACTATAAGGGCAAGTTATATGACTTGGGCTGCGGCGTTCGTTCCTACGAACCATTTTTTCTAAACTATGCTGATAGCTATGTTGGAATCGATTGGGGCGCCAGTGTGCATGATACAAAAGCTGATATATTCGCCGATTTGAATAAACCTTTACCGGTAGATGATGCTGTGGCAGATTCTGTCGTTTGCCTATCGGTTTTAGAACATTTATCAGAGCCGCAAACACTGCTTAATGAAGCGTATCGCATCATGAAACCGGGCGCAGTGATGGTTTTGCAAGTGCCATGGCAGTGGAGACTACACGAAGAGCCTTATGATTTTTTCCGCTATACGCCATATGGCTTAAAATATATGTTCGAAAAAGCCGGATTTAAAGATATTGAGATTGAAGCAACGAGTGGCTTTTTCTCCATGTGGGTTTTGAAATACAACTATTTTACCTTGCGTCTAATTACCGGACCACGTATCGTTAGAGGAATCAAGAAGGTGTTTTTTCAACCACAGTGGTATATCGGTCAAAAACTAGCGCCCTATTTAGATAAGCTCGATACCTATTGGCCATCAGAAACGCAAGGCTATTATGTGATTGCCAAGAAGGCATAATCAATACTTGGACTTGAATATTGAATCCTAAAGAATCCAATTACAAATCTATTTTTAAAGCCACTTCAATTTTTGGAGGTGTGCAGGTTTTCAATATATTGATTACACTCATTCGCGGAAAAGCAGTGGCAGTTTTATTAGGAAGTGCGGGGATGGGATTGAATGGATTGTTTTTATCAAGTTTGAATCTGATCAAGACAATCTCTTCTCTCGGAATCAGCGAAAGTGCGGTGCGTGATGTTTCTAAAGCCCACGCCTCGGGAGATCGTCAGCAGCTGGGCTTGACTTTAACAGTCTTTCGCCGTTGGATCTGGATAACAGCCGGTTTAGGTATCCTTTTGACAATGTTGTTCTCACCTTTGTTAAGTCGATTTGCATTCAATTCCACAGAACACACTTTTTCATACATTTTGTTGTCAAGCACGTTTTTATTTGCCGCACTCATGGGCGAGACCTATACCTTTTTGAGAGGAACCGGGCAAATTAAAAACTTGGCCCAAGCCAATATTTTCGGCAGCCTTTCAGGTTTGCTCGTCGCTTTGCCTATCTTTTATTTTTGGGGAATCAATGGTGTCGTACCGGCAATCATTGCCTCGGCTTTTGCTGCCTACTTGGTTTCGTTGTATTTTAGGAAAAAAGTACAATTTGAGCAAGTTCTCGTTACCTGGAAAGAAACCTTGGTGTTGGGTAAACCTATGGTGCAGTTGGGTGTTAGTCTAACCATTATCAATTTGTTGGCTGCTGCAGTTGCTTTTGTTTTGAATGCCTTTATTTCGAAAACGGGAACTTTATCGGATGTTGGTTTGTATAACGCCGGACTTTCTATTGTTGACGGTTATGTCGGGATGGTATTTACCGCAATGGCAACCGATTATTTTCCGCGTTTGTCAGCGGCTATTGGTGAAGAATCCAAATGGAAACAGCTTGTTAATGAACAAGCAGAATTGGTTTTGATTATACTTAGTATGGTGCTCGTGCTGCTGATTTCGACGACACCACTTTTGATTCGAGTATTATTGAGCAAGGAATTTGTCAGTGCACAAGATTTCATTTTTTGGTCTGTTTTAGCCATTCCGCTCAAAGGATTGGTTTGGGTACTTGGATTTGTTATTCTGGCAAAAGGGAATAATAAGTTGTTTTTGACAGTGGAAGTTATTGCCAATCTCATTATACTTTCACTTAATCTGCTTTTCTATCACTATTATTCAATCAGTGGTTTGGGGATATCGATGGTCGTTAGTTATTCTATTTCGTTGGGTTTGATGATTTTTGTTTTGAAATCAAGATACAATTTTAGCTTTTCGAGAGATGTATTCAAGTTAGTTTCAATTGCACTATTGTCTTTATCACTATGTTTGATTTCTATTAGGGTATTGGGTTATCCAAACGCCTATTACGCAGAAGTACTCCTAGTAATTTTTACGTTCATTTATAGTTTGCATGAATTAAACAAGCGTATAAATATGAAGGCAACAGTTGATTACTTAAAGGCAAAAGTAAAAAGGTGAATCCACTTGTTACCATAACTGTTTTAACATACAATTCTGCAGCTTTTGTTCAAGAAACGCTCGAAAGTGTTTACCATCAAACCTACGCGAATTTAGCTTTGGTGGTCTCAGACGACTGTTCGAAGGACGATTCCTTAGCAAAAGTAGAAGAATGGATAGCACAAGAAAAGGTACAAGATCGCTTTCGTAGTATCAACGTGGTGACAGTTCCTAAAAATACCGGCGTTTCTGCCAACTGTAATCGTTGTATAGCCGCGGCTTCCAGCGATTGGATTAAGTTTCTAGCCGGTGATGACATACTGTTACCCACGGCTATTGAAGACTATATGCAGTTTGTTCATGATGTACCCCAAGCCCGAATCGTGTTTACTCAGGTGAAGGTTTACCAAGATACTTTCGAAGAAAAGAACTTCGTTCGAACAACACCACTAGATTTCCCGCATAATTTGATGGATGCACAGTTATCAGCTCAAGATCAATACGAGATTTTATTGGTAGAAGACCGAATTCACTATACGCCATCTTATTTTTTCAATAAGCAAGCCGTTTTACAAGTGGGCGGTTTTGATGAAGAAAATCGCTTGGCAGAAGATTATCCGATGTGGCTGAAATTGACACGTTCTGGCGAGCGCCTCTACTATTGTCACAAACCTACAGCAGGCTATCGAATACATTCTAACGCGGCCAATAATACGAGTCAAGAATTGTTGTTTAGGCCTTCTGTTTTGTATACTTTCGAAATTCGGAAACGAGTGGCTCACTCTTTTTTGCCATGGGAAATGGTAGCGTCTGAATATCATGTCTATTATCTTTCGAGTCTCTTTCAACGCTTGGGCTGGAACAAAAAGAAGCCACTTTATCAACAGCTGTATCGGATTGGCAGTTTTTATCTCAATCCGTTTCATTATATCTATGCGCTGAAGAAAAGAATGCCAATCGCGAAAAAGAACCATTTCTATCAATAGGTATGCGCTTAAGTATTATTGTTCCGGCTTATAAGGTCGAAGAATTCATAGAAAAATGCATACGAAGTCTGCAGGAGCAAGATGTGGCACAAACCGAATATGAAATTATTGTAACCAATGATGGTTCACCAGATCAAAGCAGACAAATCGTTGAAAACTTGCAAAAAGAATTTTCTAATCTAAGACTCATCAATCAAGAAAACCAAGGTGTTTCAATTGCGAGAAATGAAGCTATTGCTACAGCAAAAGGCAAGTATATCATGCCAATCGATCCTGATGATTTTGCCGAGCAGAACATGCTTTCACAACTATTACATCAGGCCGAATCGACAGATTTAGATATCTTAGTTGCAGGATTTGAAATATTCGATCCTCAAGGGAAAAGCATTTGGCAAACCAATTACAGTCAACTCGCGGGTAAAGTCATTACCGGAGTAACAGGTTATTTTGCTTCGAGAGGAAAAGACGTGCGCGACCCGGATCGGTCGTGGGCTATTTTATATAAAAGAAAGATGATTCAAGATTACGCGATAGATTACCCGAAAGGAGTTCCTTTTTTGGAAGACGGATGTTTCTTGGTGAAAGTATTTTCTGTCGCTCAAAATGTAGGTTTTGCAGATAGTATATTCTATAAACGCACAACTACAGAGGGCTCTGCGACAGTCTCCGGAGTTTTTTATACTGAAAAAGCGATTAACGGATTTATAGCAGCCGCTGTTAATTTAAGGACTTTTTCAACCAAGAACAAACTAAGCCAAAACCAGCAAGGCTTAATCAACCATGGTATTGTGAAGTATGTGCTGTTGTCTCTTTTTCAAAATGTAAACTTAAAATCAATCGGAAGGTTTTCCCATATCGTAGCAAAACTAAAAGCACATGGGATTGTCAAATTACCTATTCAAGGTGTGGTTGAACCTTATGACAAGTACGCAAAATATTTCAACGTGTCACCATATTTGTTTTTTCTACTGTATTCAAAGGAAAACATAATCGCCAAGTACCTAAAGTAAAACTGATGATTAATTTATACCTACTCGGAAAGAAAGGATTGGAGTCGATTGAACGGTTGAGTCCAACTTTGTGGTCTAAAATAAATGTGATTTGTATTGGAAAGGATCCTGCCATTGTGGACGACTACTCGACTGAAATTGCCGAGTTTGCAGCGAAACACGCAATTCCGCATTATTACCGAGGTGGAATATTTCCTGATAATCTCGGGCCTGGTAGTCTCAATATTGCCATTGGTTGGCGTTGGTTGATTTCGTTAGAATTGCCGCTTATTGTTTTTCACGACTCGATTTTACCCAAATACAGAGGTTTTAATCCGTTGGTTACGGCGCTCATCAATGGCGACAAACAAATTGGTGTTACGGCATTAATTGGGACAGACGAGTTTGATAAAGGTGATATCATTGCGCAGCGAATCATTTCGATTGAGTATCCCATAAAAATAGAGGAAGCCATTAACTTGCTTTCCAAAGAGTACGCTGCTTTATTAGAAGATGTTTTTCACTTGTATTTGTCAGATGCTATCGCTCCAAAACAGCAGAACGAACAGTATGCAACATACAGTTTATGGCGTGATGAAGAAGACTATCATATCGATTGGAGTAGTGACAGCGGCTCCATCAAGCGAATGATTGACGCCGTAGGGTTTCCTTACAATGGTGCATTCACGTATATTGACGGCGTCAAATCTAGAATATTTGATGTAGAAGAAGTTCCTGATATTCCGATAGCCAACCGAACGCCCGGGAAAGTGATCTTTAAAGAAAACGACGAGTTCACCGTGGTTTGCGGAAAAGGTCTTTTAAAAATAAGAGATTTCTACAATGATGAATCTCAGAAAGTAAAGCAATCCAAGTTTAGAATCCGTTTTAAATAATTCAAAATGAACTATAAAATTCCATTTAACAAGCCTTATATGACGGGCAACGAAATTGAGTACATTTCAGATGCTGCTACAGCCGGTAAATTATCCGGTAATGGCAAGTATACCAAACTTTGTCAAGATTATTTCGAGGAACGTTACGGATTCGGAAAGTGCTTGCTAACAACCTCATGTACAGATGCGTTAGAGATGGCTGCTATATTAATCAATATCAAGGAAGGTGATGAAGTGATTATGCCGTCTTACACTTTTGTCAGTACATCTAATGCTTTTGTTTTAAGAGGTGCAAAAATAATTTTTACAGACAGTCGCACCGATCATCCGGGTATGGATGAAGACGCCATCGAGTCATTGATTACCTCCAGAACGAAAGCCATAGTTCCGGTTCATTACGCCGGTGTTGCTTGTGATATGGATAAAATCATGGCGTTGGCAGCCAAGTACAATTTGTTTGTTGTAGAAGACGCCGCCCAAGCCATCGATAGTTTTTATACCGGTAAAGACGGTGTGAAAAGAGCGCTCGGTTCTATTGGCCATTTGGCGGCATTCTCCTTTCATGAAACAAAAAACGTGGTGTCCGGTGAAGGCGGAATGCTAGCCATCAACGACAAACAATTTGAACATCGAGCGGAAATTATCTGGGAAAAAGGAACCAACCGATCTTCGTTTTTCAGAGGTGAAGTCAATAAATATGGTTGGGTTGATATCGGTTCTTCCTTTCTTCCCTCTGAATTGATAGCCGCATTCTTGTGGGCACAACTCGAGAATATTGATAAAATTCAATCAAAAAGAATTGAGATTTGGAATACATACCATGCAAGACTAAAAGAATGGGCTTCAAATCACGGTATAGAATTCCCGGCAGTGCCCGATTATGCGACCAATAACGGTCATATGTTTTATATGATTTGTAACGACTTATCTCAAAGAACCGCTTTATTGTCTCATTTAAAGGACAACGGTATTTTGGCTGTTTTTCATTATTTGAGCTTGCATAAAAGTCCATTTTACGAAACCAAGCACGATGGCAGAATCCTAAATGAAACAGACCGATACTCAGATTGTTTGGTGCGATTGCCGTTGTTTTTCGAAGTTGATGCTGAAGCAGTAATTGAATCACTACTTCAGTTTAGATAAGACGATACATGAAGGTCCTGCATCTTTTTATTGCTGATAAATTTACCAAGCCTTTGATTCCTTTTTTGAATTCGAATTTTGGCATAGAGGACCATTTATTTCTCGGTGTTTTAGATAATCAAAACCAAAAAGATTTTGATCATCCCAATGTGCGATTTCTTGCTTCACCATTGCGAAAGCATTTTTTTAAGAATCTATTTCTGTTTTATACCTATTGCAAAAGCGCTGACAAAATCGTGTTGCATGGTTCCGTTTTCAATCACTTTTTTTTATTATTTCCTTTTTTTCTAAAGAAAGCCTATTGGATTATCATGGGTTCAGAATTGTACACCATACCCAACAATAGCGGTTGGAATATTTGGATGAGAAAGTTTGTTTTAAGTCGGGTGTCCTACCATGTTACGCACATTGAAGGCGATTCAGCTCTTGCCAATCAATTATTGCATTCAGACGCCAAGCTGATCTATTCGCCATTATATTTGAGCAATACTGTCAATACTAACGACTTCAAAGCAATTCAATTGAATCAAGAGAAAACACTTCATATTCTCGTTGGAAATTCGCTTAGTAGTAACAACAATCACTTTCAAATTTTTGATTGGTTAAAGCAACTTAAAGATGAGAATATCAAGATTTATGTTCCATTATCATACGGAAGCGATCTGGTTTACCGCGACAAAGTGATTGCAAAAGGAAGAGAAATGTTTCAAGACCAATTTGCTCCAATCACTGAGTTTATGGATCCTGAATCGTATCGGGAGTTTTTAAAGACCATGGACATCGCTATTTTCAACCATAGCCGTCAAGAAGCGCTAGGCGTTACATTGACGCTAATGAGCTTGGGAAAACTTGTTTATGTTAATCCCAATACAACTTCTTACCAATCGCTAATCAAAAAAGGACTGAAAGTCTTCGATAACCGCCTCATTCTCGATTCCGGTTTGAGGACCAATCGCGATGTCGATTCAAACAAAATGATGCTCGAAAAGTACTATTCGACTGCTTCATTGCTCAATTCATATCAATTAATTTACAATAACTAGTCAAGTGAGAATAACAATAATTGCCGGAGCAAGACCTAATTTCATGAAGATTGCTCCTATCATACACGCAATCAATGCTGAGGCAGTTGGTCTGATAACTTATCGTTTGGTCCACACCGGACAGCACTTCGATGAGAAGATGAGCAATACATTTTTTAAGCAGTTAAGAATTCCCGAACCCGATGTAAACCTCAATTGCGGCGGTGGTTCGCAAGCGGAACAAACGGCGGCAATTATGATTGCATTCGAAAAAGAACTGTTGACAAACCCAACGGATTTGGTTTTAGTTGTTGGAGATGTGACCAGTACCATGGCTTGTAGTATTGTAGCGAAGAAATTAAATATTAAAGTCGCTCATGTTGAAGCAGGAATACGGTCATTCGATATGAGTATGCCCGAGGAAATCAACCGATTGGTGACAGACGCTTTAACGGATTATTTTTTTACAACAACGGTTTGGGC
>CANHBE010000068.1 GCA_947458575.1 Flavobacteriaceae bacterium
CGATCCGTCTTTCTCCATGGTAAAATCATGAATTGGTGGCTTATAACCTTCGCTAATCACTTTATCAATACGGTCAACGAATGTGGCGCCCTCGGGTAAGTTCATTAAGTCCTTTTCCGTAAAGTTTTTATTCACGCCGTTAACATTGTAAATAAAAATCATTTCGACCACTGTTTTCGGTGCGCCTTCCGGAATTTCCATTCCTTTTTGAATATTATTTCCGACTTTATAAGCCCTAAAATCTTTCAGTGGCAAATGGTTGAGAACCCAATAGCCCATAAATCCACAAAAAATAACAGTCAAGCTGACCAATGCATTGCGGAAATTGTTGTTAAAGAGCGGTTTCACACTTTTTATATTGACCAAGAGAATAGCGATAAACAGGAGCAACACCACATCTTTCGTAAAGGATTGCCAAGGGGTTAGTTTCAAAGCATCACCGAAACATCCACAATCAGTCACCTTATTAAAATAGGCTGAATAAAAAGTCAAGAAGGTGAAGAATACAATCATCAGGAACAAATTCCAAATTGTAAATCGCGGTTTATATCCAATGAGTAACATAAAACCCAAAACAGTTTCGAAAATCACAACAAAAACAGCAATGGCTAGTGAGTAAGGGATAAAAACCGGAAGGTTTAATACTGTTTCGCTAAAGTATTCCGCCAGTTTATATGAAAAGCCAACCGGGTCGTTAAGCTTGATTAGGCCCGAGATGATAAACAATAGTCCTACAAAAATTCTTGAAAATTGAACGAGTATATTTCTCATTATTGTTATTTGGTTTAAGCATGTAAATATAAATCAATTTAACCTTAAAAAAAAGCTAATTAAGATTCAGAATGTAGATGGATCAAAGCAAAAACGGCATAGTTAATCATGTCTTGATAATTTGCATCGATACCTTCCGACACTAGTGTTTTGCCTTTGTTGTCTTCAATTTGTTTCACGCGAAGTAGTTTTTGCAGAATGAGATCTGTCAGCGAGCTTACGCGCATTTCTCGCCATGCTTCTCCATAATCGTGGTTTTTGTCTTCCATGAGTGACTTGGTTTCTTTGATTTTCGAATCGTAGAGCACAGAGGCGCTGGCGACATCTAAATCGGGTTGATCGGCAATTCCCAAGTCGAGTTGAATCAGCGCCATAATGGAGTAGTTAATGATGCCGATGAATTCACTTCGTTCGTCTTCTTCGATCTTCCTTACTTCGTTTTCTTGCAAACTTCTGATTCGCTGCGCTTTAATAAAGATTTGATCGGTTAAAGAAGGTAATCTAAGAATTCGCCATGCACTTCCGTAGTCTTGCATTTTCTTGGTAAAAAGATCACGGCAGATAGCAATGACAGCGTCGTATTCTTGTGAAGTATTCTTCATTATAATTCCAGTATATTTGTATTCAAATTTCACCAAAAATAGTTTTTTTTTTGATATTGACCTAAGTTTCACCAGATCCCCATGACAATAAATTGCCTCGGCCAACTAATCGACCTCAGCACTCCAAAAGTGATGGGAGTACTCAATCTAACACCTGATTCTTTCTACGACGGGAATCGATATAATAGCGAAAAGACAATCCTTGAACAAGTTGGAAAAATGTTGGAGGCTGGAGCCACCTTTATTGACCTTGGCGCTTATTCCAGCAAACCTCATGCAGCTTTGGTCTCAGAAGAGGAGGAAGGCCAACGATTACTTCCGATACTCAAGTGCATAGTGAAGGAATTTCAAAATGTTGTCATATCGATTGATACTTTTCGAAGTGGTATTGCCAGACAAAGTCTTGATCTGGGTGCTGCGATGATTAATGATATTTCTGCCGGATTGATGGACGAAAAGATGATGCAGGTAATTGCGGATTACAAAGTGCCTTACGTGATGATGCACATGCGTGGAACGCCTCAAACAATGGCAACACATACAGAATATGACAATCTGATCAAAGAGATGATTTACTATTTTTCAGAACGTACTGCGAAGGCGCGAAGTCTCGGCATTAATGATTTGATCATAGATCCCGGATTTGGTTTTGCCAAAACCCTCGACCAGAATTATGAATTGCTGGGTAATTTGGAATTACTGCATCACTTAGATCTACCGATTTTAGTAGGACTTTCAAGAAAATCTATGGTGTATAAGTTATTGAAATCTAATCCTGATGACGCGTTGAATGGCACGACAGTTCTCCATACTTTTGCCTTGAGCAAGGGCGCATCAATCTTGCGAGTTCATGACGTGAAAGAAGCTATGGAGTGCGTTGTTTTATGTGAAAAACTGAAATCAAAGGACCAATGATAGTGCCTTACTGATGGTGATAAGGCTCGTTTCTCAATATTGTAAAAGCCCTATACAATTGTTCTATAAAGAATAAGCGAACCATTTGATGTGAAAAAGTCATAGAAGATAAGGAGATTCGCCCTTGTGCTTTCTCATATACCGCTGCAGAAAAACCGTACGGACCACCAATCACGAAGACCAAAGTCTTAATGCCTGAATTCATTTTTTTTTGTAATTCTGTTGAAAAACTTACACTAGAGAAGCTTTTACCATTCTCGTCTAAGAGCAAGAGATGATCGGATGGGCCGACTTTTGAAAGAATTAATTCGCCTTCTTTTTCTTTTTGTTGCATTTCAGAAAGGCTCTTGACATTCTTGATGTCGGGTATGATTTCGAAGTCAAATTTGATGTAAAAAGACAAACGTTTTTGATATTCGGCAATCAATTGCTGAAGTTGCACATGATCGGTTTTTCCAATCGTAATCAATTTGATATTCATGAATTACTAGTTACTTTCTTTTTTGAAAATTGCATGAATCAGCAGCGCCGTAATAGCGCCAATGGCAAAGATGGAGAGAAAGTCGACGGTCTTTATGTATTCTGTATTCTCCAGCCAAGCGTAATTTCCCAATGCTGCTATGAGCAGTATACTCAATATTAATTTCTTTATCTTGTTTGTCATGATTGTCGCCAACTCAGCATAAATGTATGAAACAAATCCGATAACTTTCTTTTCTATTGCGCGATAAATTTAGCTTAATTGACGTACAACTTCAAGACTTCTTGAGCCGTTTCGTGCACTTTTGGCTTAAAATCAAATGTGGTTCTGAAAAACTTTATTTTATTGACCGCAGTGAAATAGCCTGATTGACTGGAAAATTTGTCACTTTTTCCTTTTATGCAGAATCGAATTCCCGTGATATTTAGTTTTTGGAGTCTTTTCATTTCAGCAGCAGTAAAACTATAGTAGGAAACAATACGATTTCCGGAAACTGCTCGCAGTCTTTTATCCTTGCAGATGATTGCACTGAAATCCTCCAAATCAACGTAGAGATTTCCTGCTATCGTAAAAGTATTTTTGGTAGTTTCAACTTCGATTTTGAGAAAACCGCCTTTTTCTGTTTTTGCAATTTGAATCGAGACATGATCATTAAGGACATAATTGTCACAAATGAAATTCCATACGGGTGTAGCAGGAAAGGACCCGATTTTGTCAATAGTCATTGATTCTTGACTTAGGACAGTGAATGAGCTCAACAAAACCAATACTAAAAGTCGTACATTCATCGTGGTTACCAATTGCAACTTAGGCTAAACGAGTAAACTTGCATTGTATTGTCTATCTGAGATACATATATGTCGCAATCGCTTACCTTCATTTAATACTAATACAAAGCGGGGAATTGCCTTGGATTAGATTCGCTCATCATTGCATACACCTTTTCGTAAATGTCCTCTGTAGATGGTTTAGAAAAGTAATCACCATCCGTACCGTAGGCAGGACGATGTTCTTTTGAAGTCAATGTTTGCGGCTTACTGTCAAGGTAATCGTATGCATTTTGTTCTTCAAGAACTTTTTGCATGATAAATGCTGAAGCGCCACCAGGTACATCTTCATCTATTACCAATAGTCTATTTGTTTTCTGTATGCTCTTGATGATGTCATGTTGAACATCAAAAGGAAGCAGTGACTGCACGTCGATAATTTCGCAATCTATTCCGATTTCGAGCAGCTCCTTAGCAGCTTGCTCTACCAATCGAAGGGTAGAACCGTATGACACTAAAGTGATGTCATCTCCTTCTTTGAGAGTCTCGACTACACCAATAGGGGTTTTGAACTTACCTAAATTCGAAGGCATTTTTTCTTTGAGTCGATAGCCATTCAAACACTCTACAATCAATGCCGGTTCGTCTGTTTCCAGTAAAGTGTTGTAAAATCCTGCAGCTTTCGTCATATTTCTTGGGACAAGAACATGAATGCCTCGCAATGCATTGATGATCATTCCCATTGGTGAACCCGAATGCCAAATTCCTTCCAAACGATGACCTCTCGTTCTAATTATTAACGGAGCTTTTTGTTGCCCGTGCGTTCTGTACTGCAGAGTGGCCAAATCATCACTCATAATCTGTATGGCATACAAAAGATAATCTAGATATTGAATCTCTGCAATCGGTCTGAGTCCACGCAAAGCCATCCCAATACCTTGCCCTAAAATAGTCGCTTCTCTAATTCCCACATCGGCAACGCGCATATCTCCGTATTTTTCTTGCATGCCGTCTAAGCCTTGATTTACATCACCGATATTACCAGTGTCTTCTCCAAAAACTAACAATTCTGGATGCGTCGCAAACAACACATCAAAATTATCTCGAAGTATCACACGGCCATCGGCTTCTTCGGCATCTTGCTCATACGATGGAAGAACTTCTTGCACGGAGAAGACGGATTGTTTTGAATTTGAATACAAGTGGGAACTAAACTTCGGTTGAATCTTGTTGATGTAAGATGAAATCCAATTCGCCAATTCTGCATGACCGGGACCATTCACAAGCATGCGTAAGACCTTTCTTGCTGCGGTCAAGAGATCCTTTCGATTGGGTTCTTTTAATTCCTGCAGATCATTCGAATATTTGTCAATGAAAACTTTATTATCGTTACCGTTAGCTATTGATTGTAATAGACTTATGATTTCGTCTTTTTCTGATTTAATCGGTTTAATATAGGCGTTCCAAGCAGCTTTCTTTCCTTCCAAGACTTCTTTCTTTGCTTCGGCATCTACTTCGTCTAATTCCGCAGTCGTGGCAATTTGAAAGTCGATCATCCATTCACGCATTTTTTTGATGCAGTCATTCTCGATTTCCCACGTCAATCTTTCATTATTTTTGTATCGTTCATGAGAACCTGATGTGGAATGCCCTTGTGGTTGTGTTAGTTCATTCACATGAATCAGTACCGGTACATGTTCAACACGAGCAATTTGCGATGCTTTTTCGTAAGTAGCAATCAATTCGACATAGTCCCAACCGCGCACTCTGAGAATTTCATAGCCTTCATTTTCTTCGTCTCGTTGAAAACCTTTTAATATTTCGGAAATATTTTCTTTGGTAGTTTGGTGTTTGGCGTGAACCGATATTCCGTAAGCATCATCCCAAATGCTAATCACCATAGGTACTTGCATTACGCCTGCGGCATTGATGGTCTCGAAAAACAATCCCTCTGATGTACTGGCATTTCCAATTGTTCCCCATGCTACTTCGTTTCCATCAACTGAAAAATTAGTACGGTCAATCTCGGGCAGATTTCTATATATTTTAGAAGCTTGCGCCAAACCCAACAATCTGGGCATTTGACCTCCTGTCGGTGAAATATCTGCACTTGAATTTTTTTGCTGTGTCAGGTTTTTCCATGAACCATCTTCATTGATGTTCTTTGTGGCAAAGTGTCCGCCCATTTGCCTGCCGGCCGACATGGGGTCGTGGTTGATATCAGTGTGACCATATAATCCTGCAAAGAACTGCTCGATGTTGAGTTCACCAATTGCCATCATAAAAGTTTGATCGCGATAGTAGCCCGAACGAAAATCACCATTTCGAAAAGCCTTTGCCATAGCCAATTGCGGCACTTCCTTTCCGTCTCCGAAAATTCCGAACTTAGCTTTACCGGTTAGAACTTCGCGTCGTCCGAGTAGACTACATTCTCGACTAATTACTGCGATTTTATAATCATTAAGGACTTCTTTTTTGAAATCCTCAAAAGTAAGTTCTGTCGTTGCTTCAACTTGTGTCATAGAGGTTGAGTATTGCATTGGTGAGCAAATTTAATTAAAAAACTCGTAGTTTCTCGCTTCGTTTTGAAAATATCAAAACCTAAATAATTTCATGATTAATGATAGAAACCAAATGATTTTCACTAACGATTGCAGTAGAAAGAAACGGTTACTTTGACCATCCAACAGTGTAGTAGCGCTCTTTAAAACCACTTTCTTGTGAATAAATTCAGCAGCAGTTTTGGATCTATAGTGAATACGAATCTGATTTTTTCTTTATAGTTGTCGTCGGCAATTTCCCATCCATTGTTGGAATAAACCGGAAAGTACAATTCGAAGTAATCGGGAACCAGATTAAAACGGACACCGTTGCCATAAATAATTTTTTCGGCAGAATTGCTGTTTTTTACTATTCCTAGGTCACCGTATACTTCGATCCAATTCCATACATTAAAACTGAGATTTGTTGTAACAAGCCATTTGTTGACAGACTCGGGAATAACTTTCGATTTAAAGCCGCCGTCACCCATAATAAACTGCTGGCTGAAAATACCCGATTTTTCTGATCTTCCCAATAGCTCTTGTTCAAATAGGTAATCATTTATTTGAGAAACTCCGAAGAAAAAGGTGTCTGTGGAACTTTTGTCGTAGAGTAAGCTTCCAGCGAAAAGTCTGAAATTGAATTGTCTGTTATTTCTGAATAGCTGTCTAAAATTGAGCTCTGCTGAAACTCTTCCAAACGAGTTTGAAACTTGCAAATCTGTCTGAAAGTTAAAGAAATGCACTAATTCCTGTTTGCTAATACCGTATCTAAGATTAAAAATGGAATAGTTTTCCAAGGTATTATCCATGACAATCCGGGATTCCTGTTTTTGAACAGCATTGTAACGGAATAGGATTCCTTGTTTGTCATTTTTCCTGATATCGGTGTCTCTAAAGTTGAATGATATGTATGGGTTAATGCGGAAAAATGTCGCATCCGGGGCGTAATTAAAATAAGAGCTGCTAATTCCATACTTAATGGAAAACAGATTGCTATCACGATTGAGTTGTGTAAAAGATAAAGAGGTTAGACCTCTCAAATTTCCGGTCTTCGAAGAATATACCGGATTAATATCATAAGCAAAGGGCTTATTGAGTAAGGTTTTATTGCTCAAGCGAATTCCGGGTGACACGCCATCATAGAAATTGTAGGTAATCGAAGGTACATAGGTAATTTGATTTACATCAGGATCCTCGATATCCTTGAATAAAATAAATTTGAATGGTCTATTGTTGCCAAAAAAGCTCTTTAGTGAGTTCCAATTATTTCTCCGATTGAATTCAGGAACTTCATTTCGGTAGTTTAAAACAATTTTATCAGCGCCTCTTCTATCAACGGTAAAAGTACTGTCTTTTGCTATATTATCGTACCATTCTTTAAATATAACATTCCCGTCTTTCAGTCCATAAACCGGAATAGGCACCGTTGCATCACCGCGATTCTTAATAGTAAATGTGATACTGTCTTTGCTTTTGGAAACATCTTTAAAAGTATAATCAATCAAATCTCTGGTTTTGATAACCGATTGAAAAAACCAATCCACATCAACTGCAGTTTGTTCTTTCACCAACTTTTCAAAATCGTTTACGCCGGTCATCGTTGATTTTCCTTTGTTGTAGAAATTCTTGATGGTATTAGGAACAATATCATTGCCTAAATATTGATCTAGATAATAAAAGCTCAATCCGGCTCTATATTTTGAGGCTATTTTTTCATTAAATCGAATCAAGGCATCTTTCGAACTTGCTAAGGGTTGATCGAGGTTTTTTCGCGCCATAAACAAATAAAAGTAGTTGTATTGGTCATTAAATTCGAGGTTGGTCAATTTGTAAGCTTTGAAAACTTTCAACCTTGAAAGTCCGCCCAACATCTTCATTTCCGGACGGTAAATCTCAACATATTTCATCATCAAATACAATTGAATTCCATCGTAAATCCAATTGTCACGACGCGCATCCAATTGCAAAGAGTTCTTCAAATAATCGTTCAAATAGGTTTTTAGGAATTTAAGTTCAAATAGAAACTCGTCCTGAAAAACATTGATAAATGATGGCAATTGATTCAATCCGTAGAAAGGATTACGATCATAATCTACTTGCGATACCGTTATTTTTTCGAAAGGATATTGACCTACATTGTTTCTCGTAAAGTCAATGACACGCTCGATCATCAAGGCTTTTTGAATATCTTGTAAGTTGTTGTCTTTCAAATTTGTAACAACCTCAATTTCATCATTTTTATAGCTGTAATATGCAGGTTTTGACTCAACATACAGACTAAAATCTGTTCGACTTTTCCCACTTAAAGTATACGTCTTACCATTTGCATCTTCATCTTGTTTCACTTGATTCAAGTCGGTAATACAAGTAAAATCTTTCGGAATTGTGATTACCAATTCGTAGTCCGACAGACCATTGGCGATATCATCGGTATCGGCGTTGCTATAGCGCGTAAATTTTTGGTTCTCATATCTTGCCGGTGCCAGATACCAATCTTTTAAGGAAAGGTTTTCGGTTGAACTGTCATAACCATATTTGGTGAAGCGGTCGTGAGGAATCTTAACCTTGTACTTTAGGTGAAAAGTTCTTTTTTCAGAAGGAAGTATTTTGTCTTTTAAGTCAATTTCGATCAAATCTATTTGACCTGAAGGTCTACTCCAAACCACTGCATTACGCTGTCCGTCTTCGATGATCAAATCAGTCGTTGCACCCAGTTCTTTCTTGGTTGCAAAATGAAAGCTTCTGACAAATTCGTCTGAAAATCGTTTGCCCAAATAGGAATGTCTGTCGGAATAAGCGTTAATCCAATCGTTTAACAACACCGTTTGCAAAGTATCATTACTTTGGTTGAAGTAGGTTAGTTCCTGATCTATCAAAATGATATTCTTCTTCTGATCGATAGTTGCATTTAACCTAATAGAATGCTGTGCTTGCAGCAAATTCGCAGCAAATACGATGAGAACGATCAATAATCTGGTCGATATCGATTTCAATAGTTAAGAATTGGTGAATTATAGAACGGGACTTGACGTGGTATTGAATTAGAAATTTGGACTCAAATCGTATTTTTTATAGAATTTATCCAATACATCCAAAACTTCGTCTTCGGTATCAACCACCTTAAAGAGATCAAGATCTTTTTCACTAACGGTTTTCTCTCGCTCAATCAATACTTCTTTAATCCAAGTAATCAATCCGGACCAAAATTGACTTCCAACTAAAATAATAGGGAATCGCGCAATTTTCTTGGTTTGGATTAAGGTCAATGCCTCAAACATCTCATCTAAAGTTCCGAAACCACCGGGCATAACCACAAAGCCTTGTGAATATTTTACAAACATCACTTTGCGCACGAAAAAATAATCGAAATTTAAGTTCTTGTCACGATCGATATAAGGATTGAAGTGCTGTTCGAAAGGCAATTCGATGTTCAATCCCACCGAGGTTCCGCCACCAAAATGTGCTCCTTTATTACTTGCTTCCATAATTCCCGGGCCGCCACCAGTGATGACACCATAGCCTGCCTTGCTAATTTTGAAAGCAATTTTTTCTGCCAACAAATAAAAAGGGTCTTCGGGTTTCGTTCTAGCCGATCCAAAAATAGAAACACACGGACCAATTCGACCCATATTTTCATAACCATTGACAAACTCTGACATGATTTTGAAAATCGCCCAACTGTCATTGGTGCGGATTTCATTCCACGTTTTTTGCTTCAGCTTGTCTTGGATAACTTTATCTTCGTCATTGTCAAAATCTTCTAATCTCATGCTATTTAATTAATAATGAACAATTTACAATCAATAATTATTCACGGTTGTATATTTTTTTTTCGAAGCTAATCCGGCTGTACGCTGCAAGTCCTCGCTGCGCTGCGGGCTATTCGCTGCCATCCGGGCTAGGGCAGTCGTTTTCAATTGAAAACAAGCGTGCTAAAATACGTTAAAAAAAGAAATTACAATAAAGAAATTCCAAATTCCAACCGAGGCGCAGCCAAAGGGAGCAAAGCTAAATTCCAAATACCAAATTCCAAATACCAAATTCCAAATACCAAATACCAAATTCCAAATACCAAATACCAAATTCCAAATACCAAAATCCAAATTCCAAATACTAAATACCAAATTCCAAATACCAAATACCAAATACCAAATTCCAAATTCCAATTATCAAACTGAAATATTGGAATTTGGAATTTTAAATATTGGAATTTTAAATAATGGAATTTAAAGCAATTCTTTTTTTAAAAATTCTGCCGTGTAGCTCTTTTTATTTTTTACAATTTCCTCCGGTGTGCCTTTCGCAACGACTTCTCCGCCGCCTTTGCCGCCTTCCGGACCGATATCAATTATATAATCCGCCAACTTAATTACATCCATATTATGTTCAATAATCAAGATTGTATTGCCTTTATCGACCAGTTTGTTTATGACTTCCATCAAGACACGAATGTCTTCAAAATGCAATCCGGTTGTGGGTTCATCCAAGATATAAAACGTATTTCCGGTATCTTTTTTGGCCAGTTCCGCTGCCAATTTGATCCTTTGTGCCTCACCACCGGAGAGCGTTGTGCTTTGTTGACCTAGTGTGATATAACCTAAACCTACATCTTGTATTGTTTTGACTTTACGATAAATCTTCGGAATGTTTTCAAAAAATGGTACTGCTTCGTCAACTGTCATATTGAGCACATCTGAAATCGACTTACTTTTATAGCGAATCTCTAAAGTTTCTCTATTGAATCTTTTCCCTTGACAAGTTTCACATTCTACATACACATCAGGAAGAAAGTTCATTTCTATCGTTCTAACGCCTGCACCTTCACAGGTTTCGCAGCGTCCGCCTTTTACGTTGAAACTGAATCGCCCGGCTTTATAACCGCGAATCATACTCTCGGGAGTCATCGTAAACA
>CANHBE010000069.1 GCA_947458575.1 Flavobacteriaceae bacterium
GTCAAATGTCCAAGATGCATATAACCCGCGGCAACCAATACAATATGTGCAGATTTGGGCGTGCCCCTGCGGGTCGGGCTTTCCGCTGCAAGTCCTCGCTCGTCCCTCGCTGTGGGCTTTCCGCTGCAATCCCTCACGCAGGCATTAGTTTTAAATTCGCAACAAGATTAAATTCAAACTTTGCAAACCAAATTTTCGAACGTGCAAAATAGTCCAGATAGCTTTCTACAATCGCAATTGCCCGTAGGAACAATCTAATTTTTGTTTTATTCGTCTTTGAAAGCCATTAATGCGGGCACAGCTTTATAATTAAAGTCGAATAAAGCTTGGTTCTCCCACGGAGAAGCAGTTGTCGCTTGATTTCCTTTCCACGCTACTAACTCAGCACCCCAATAGCAAAATCCAATGCCGCCCGCTACAGTTTTAGTTATACGTTTGATTTCATTTACATAGTCCTTTTGTCCTTGCGGTGTTGCCGGAAATTGTGGAAGGATCAACTGGCTGTCCAAACCAACTATGTTGTTTGTCCAATCATTCCATCCTAGTGTAAAGGGATAGGCTGTTTCAGCAATAAGGACCTTTTTATTATGGGTTTCACTTAATCGCTGCATCGTCGATTGTAAGTTGGTCAATGACTTGCCATGCCAAATCGGATAATAGGACAAGCCGATAAAATCATAGTCAATAGCATTCAATTGATTGTAAAACCATTCAGCACCGTCAATACCGGCAAAATGTATGATGATTTTGCAGTCACTTGAGTTATTTCTGACCGCTGAAATCCCCTGTTGCATTAAACCGATAAAGTTCGAAAGGTTAGTAGAAATATTTCCGTACGGATGGAGCATACCAGAGTTTATTTCATTTCCAATTTGGATATAATCAGGTTCTATTTCTTGCATTACGTTTTCGGTGTAGTCGTAAACTTTATCTTTCAAGGCAGCATAGCTCAATCCTTCCCATTGTGCAGGAGTTTCTTGCTGTCCGGGGTCGGCCCAAGTATCTGAATAATGAACGGTTAACCAAGTTTTTAAACCATTAGCCTTGATTGTTTGGGAAAATTGCTTCACTTCGTCAAATCCTGAATGTGCATTGTTTGGATTCACCCAAAGCCTTAATCTCACAGTATTTACACCATTTTCTTTTAGTATGGTTAAAAAGTTTTTTGCATTGCCACCAACGTCATAAAATGTCGGATTTGTTGCAGAAATTTCGGGATAGCTCGAAATATCAACAGCTTTGATAAACTCTTGTACATTGTCTGCAGGTACATTAGTCCTAGTTTCGTTAGTACTACAAGCGATACAAACAAAGAATATTATGATAATAGGAATGGTTTTAGTCATTTGTTGCTATCTTAATTTTTTGCATTTATTTCTTTAAACTGTCTAAATAATCACTTTGAAACAGTAATTCCACATTTATTATTCTTGATACGTTCGCGGTACAGTCGGATCTGTAATAATAATAAAGTCGCCAAGTGGCGCATGCTTGCTCCAGTCGATGTTCGGAAATGAGTCATCAGTTCCCGACGAAATAATCAACGATCTTAAGCTAGGCTCATACAGCTTCAATTGTGTCACAATCGCGAATCCTTCGTCACTGTGAAATCGACCATTAACCTGCAGCACTTTATTACCTTTATGCTTTTTCAAGTACTGCGCAATAGAATACGCCATAGTCGCATCCCACAACGATTGTGCGGTAATCAAATTAAATCCACCCATAGCCATTTTTGGATGTAAGGTCTTTGACACACTATCTGTCGCCGTCGGAGCATGATGTGAACTCATCATCATCAATTTTTCGTAATATTTTCCATCGGCAACTCGATAAGGTAAGGGTGCAAAATTTTTCTTGGAATCATCAGACAATCCCATCAACGCCTCTTGACCTTTTCTGCCGGCAAGATTTGTATATCGACTCGGTGCATTGGCGCAAATTATATCCAATTTGTTGTTCTTAGCAAACTCAATCAGGGGTCGATAGTCTTTATAATTGCTCCAAACTCGCGCATCTTTCGTAAAATTCTTCTCCCTGATATCGCCTTTCAAATATTCATTCATCACCGTTTGCACATCACGATCAAACATCTCCATCGATAACGTCACTCGATTGGAAAAGGATTGATGAAGTGTTTCAAGCATTTTGTGCTGCAAATAATGGGCAACGGAGTCGTTGTGCTCCTCACCAAAGAATAACACATCATAACGGTTCATTTCCGCAGCAATATCAGCAAGCGTGACTTCTTTGTTAAGTTTCACGGAATAAATGCGATAATGCTTCTCTGACAGCTGTCCAAACGAACGAACGCTCGAAATCAGTAAAAATCCAAGTATAAGAATTCGCATAAGATTATAAGGTTTGCTTTGATCGAGAGTCAATTTTTTTCGTTTTACAGGCTTCGTATTGTTAGACATTGCCGCTCCACAGTCCACCGCAAAAAAATGCATCAACTGCGAAAATCCAGCCCAAATAGTAAGTATTGGCAGTTGCTGTTTACACCTTGATGTGTCCCCAGTTTTCTCCTCTTTTAATGCGATTAATTTGCATTTCACTGATGCCAAACTGTTTGGCCAGCATTTTTATTCTGGTTTTTCGATTAGGATCTTGCAACAACTTCTTTAGGTGGATCACACGGGTCACCGTTAGCTTTTTGCCATCAGATTTTATATTGTGCTCCACCAAGTTTTTCATCGCTCTGATTACAGCTGGACTTCCTTTTCGATGCTGCTGCATTTCCTCATAAGTTGCCCATCTCAAGTTAGAAACATCATCGTTTCTAATATTATAATCCATATGCAAAACATGCTTCTGATCTTCAGAGGTTTTGGGCAGAAAAAACTGTGCAATAAGGTTGTGCATTAAAAAAACTCTGCTGGTTCTGCGACCATTATCATAATAGTGGTACCGAAAAGTGCGATATCCACTAGAATCTCCACCTTTCAGTAAAGTTCCATCTTCAAATTTTTCCTTAAAACTAATCAATCTGCCTCTGTCAGAAACGGCGTAACGCATTTTCAGTTTGTGCGCTATTTCTATTTCCCGAAATTTTTCGCCAGGATAAAGTCTAAACATGTATGTATTTATTTTTGAATGTTCAAATGTACATTTTTTTTTATGAGATTAATTTTGTCAACCAACTTTTTCGACGTCAAGTAACACAACAATTGGCAATAAATCTAAAAGTTGTCACTTCGAGTGATTAGAAACTGCGACTGGCTGCTTTAAAATTATTTTGAGTAGTGTTTTTTTGCCGAGAATGCACGATTTTAAACGAATTGATTATTGTATTGTTAGATATTTTGAATGGTAAAACACAATTTGATGTACAGCCGAACTGATGCTATCGAAGCGGCGTAAATGATCCAAAATCCATCATCAATTTACCTAAAAGTAACCTCAAATTGTCATAATTTAAGAATAACAACCCACAACGTAAAATTCTTAGCCAACTACTTTGCTAACGGTTTTGTCTCATCTCCACCATCCGGAACAAATCGTCGCTCTCTTGTAAAATCTTTCTTTTTAAATTGGCGTTGTAATCAGGATGCGACTTGAGAAAAGCACGCACTGCATTTGCCGCTTTACTACTTTGATGGTTTCCTAAAGTTGTGGACAAGCAGTTTTGCGGAAAAAATACACCACCGCTAGCCTGCATTTTTTCAAGTATTGCCAATGTCGGGCTTATATATTTTTCACTCTGTGTTGTTCGAAGCGGATGATGCAAAAAGGCGAGGGCAGTAGGCAACCATTCTTGGTTTTTCAGCTGAAGAATGTCGGATTCAAAAAAAGCATCACGCATAGTCACTTCATTCGACAACGGCGTCATCAAATATAGAAAACGCGCTTTTCGATCGGTGTTTTTGATCCGCTCATTTTGCATGGCGAGAATCTGTTTATACTGAGGATGGTTGCGAAAAGCAAGTTCTTCTGCAAGTCTGGTACATTCGTCTTCATTCAGTGTCAAGTCTGATGGTCCTATTTGACGCTCCCAATACAAATGCAAATTTGCTACGGCGCGTACACTTATGGCAACTTGCGTATACAAATGGTAGAGACTTCTTTTTTTTGTACTTGTCTTCGCATCACTTATTGCTTCCAGTATTTTCCCCTCGATCAATTCACAGACGCCAACTCTTTCATCAGAGGTTAGATATTGCCAATACGTATTCTGAAATTGCCGTTGTATCCTGTCGAGTAATAACGGTTCATTTTCAGTAGTAAAGTTTTTGGCGTATAGTCCAATCAGCTCCATAGGACTGATAGTCTTATTACACAACATATTTTCATACACATTGATATAAGCGGACGCACGCATGACCGGATCTGGAATTTTTCCAAGATAAGGCAGCACTTTAATGTCGATGGGAAAGTTGCCATAGCCATTACCGGTCGCATTAAAAATGAAGTAATTTGGGACTTGTAGCCCAACAGCATTTGCCAGTTGAACAGACTTATCGTTCATCTTTACAGGCAGTATTTTGGTTTCGTTGTCATATACTAAGGCAATGCTGAATTGCTGTTTCCAAATGCCTTGTTGTTGGTTTTCACCTTGTTGTTTGAGAATCAATTCAGTAATGAGACCATTTTGTTGCTTGAGTTGATAGGTTATTTTTGGTCGACTTGCCTTAGTGATCCAGTTGTCATTCCAAGTAGCAATGTCTTCCGTGCTATTGCCTTTGAGCAGATCAATCAAATCATCCCAATCTGCATTGGCATGAGCGTATTTCGTCAAATAGGTTTGCAAGCTTTTTTGAAGTGTCTCAACGCCCACCGTGCTCTCGAGCTGCTGCATGACAATGGGCGCTTTGTCATAGATGATATTGCCATACAATGAACTCGCTTGGTTGAGGTTGTCGAGTGGCTGACGGATGGGATGCGAACCCAACGACCTATCTACAAAATAGGCGGCGGGATAATGATCCAATAGAAACTGAAAAGCCGCTGGATTGTCAGGCTCAAGCTGATGCGTGATTTTATCCGCCATGAAGTTCGCAAATACTTCTTTCATCCACACATCATTAAACCATTCCATAGTGACGAGATTACCAAACCACATGTGAGCGGTTTCGTGCGCGATAAGTTGAATGCGGTTTATCTTTTCTGATTGACTAGCGGTCTTGTCCAAAAATAGCGTGCTTTCTCGATAGTCGATTGCGCCGGTATGTTCCATGCCACCAGCCTGAAAATCGGGAATGGCGATGCAATCGAATTTTTGAAACGGATACGGAATTCCGGTGTATTTTTCTAAAAAGCGGACTGCCTTTTCATGTAAGCTGAAAATGATATTCAGACTTTCACTTATTTTTTCCGCATTGGTTTCTCGGTAATAAAAATTGACCGGGCGGTTGTGAATGACTCTTGTTTCTTTTTGAAATTTCCCCGCAACGATTGAAAACAAATAAGTGCTGATCCTGTCAGAAGTGCCGAATGTAAATTGGGTGCCATTCCCGTTTGTTGTTTTTGTTTTGATGGGACCGTTAGAAATGACTTCCCAATCGTGGGGCGCAACCACAGAAAGGGAAAACGTGGCTTTTAAGTTAGGTTGATCAAAGCATGGAAAAAACGTTCTCGCGCGCTCTGGTACGAAGAAAGTATAGAGAAAATCAGGGTTGCGAGTAACTGCCGCAGCGCCGGCAACGAAAGTGATATGAATGTTGTTTTTGCCTTGTAATAAATCACGTGGATTGATAATCAAATGTTCATTTTCAAAGGTGATAACAGTATTTTTTCCATTGACGATCAACGATTTAAGTTGGTCGCTGCTGCCTTTAAAATCGATATAAAGCGGTTGTGTGAGATCGGCAAGTTGTATGGTAATACTTTCCTCACCCGTGATATTTTCTTCTTGTTTCTCGGGAATGGTAATGTTGAGTTCGTAATTAATTTGACTGATGGTCTGCTTTCGCCAATTGGCAAGAGTAGCAGTTACACCATCGGTATTGATAAGCGTTTGAGCGTTGAGGTGAAAACTAATCAACGTGAGGATACAGAGAAGATATTTTGTTTTCATGATTTATGTTTTTCGTAACCCAAGTTACAAATAACATTTTATCATAAGTCACATGCTGTAGAAATTCTGATTGTTAGATATTTTAAATCTTCCAATCTAATCCGCATTGGCGGAATAATGCAAGAGTAGCAGCCTAAAACTGTCAACCAACAACTTGAGTTAGATGTTTAATTGGTTATTTGGTAAATCGTTGAATCGATGAAATATTTTGAGATTTTTCGATTGTTAGATTGTAGGATCAACCCACAACCCTCTCACAGTACATCATTTTATGAAGAAATCATCCGATGCCGTGGCAATCCAATCTCGTGTTCCTGAGGATATGGTGCGCGTCGCGTCATGCTCACATCTTCGCGAATCTGTTGGTGCGTTTTGAATTGCTGTTCGTTAGAATTGGCGTAACGCGGGTCGGCAATAAAAGGCATCTTCGCCATTTTGACGACGGTGATGGTTGGAAAGTGAAAATCTACTTCCACTTTACCCAATAACAAATAGCAACCGCCTCCCTGAAACGGGTATTGTTGCAGACTGTCTGGGAAATGCGCCGTGTCAAAAAATTCTCCTTCAGCATCAATCCAAGTTCCGAAATACATTTCGCCTCTTTTGGTCGGAACGTGCTTGCGCGAGATTAAATAAGCCAACATCTTCACGGTTTTTTTGTGATGGTTCAATAGGTCTTTCGCCATCACATCGCCACGGTAGTTGGTTTGTAGTAAATCGAAAGGGGAACAAGAAACGGGAAAACTCAAGAGTTCAATTTCATCAAAAGCATCTTCAAACGGCGCACGTTCCAATTCGGGAAGTTGGTATTCTTTGACGGGCTCTTGCAGCAACATCAGATTCCGGTTTTCTGGTTTGAAGTTGATCAGGATCAAACGCGCCGCCACCAACAATTGGTTTTTGCTTTTTCCGGTGAAACGGAATGCTCCAATAAAAATGAGAATTTGAATGCCTTCTATACCAATGGGAATGCGGTTGATAAAATTTTCCAGCGACAGATAATCGCCGTTTTTTTCACGCTCCGAAACAATATGCATCGCCAATTTATAGGCTAAGCCTTCTAAATGCATCAATCCCAAATAGATGTCCTTGCCATACAAGGTCGTTTCGTACTCACTTTTGTTGACACAAGGATTGTGGATGATGGCTCCCGACATTCTAGCTTCGTGTATATACACTTCTGTTCGGTAAAAACCACCTTGGTTGTTGATGACCGCCACCATAAATTCGATAGGATAGTACACTTTCAAATACAAACTTTGGTAACTTTCTACCGCATAGGAAGCGGAATGTGCTTTGCAAAACGAATAGCCTGCAAAGGATTCTATTTGACGGTAGATTTCTTGACTCAAGAGTTCGGGATGTCCTTTTTGCAAACAAGACTGAAAGAAGTCGTCTTTTACCTTTTGCAATGCGGCTTTCGATCGTCCTTTGCCACTCATGGCCCTGCGGAGAATATCGCCGTCGGCAGCTGATAATCCACCGTAGTGTAAGGCAATTTTAATCACATCTTCTTGATACACCATAATGCCATAGGTTTCTCCGAGTTGCTCTTTGAACACATCATGAAAATACTCGAATTGATTCGGGAAATTGTGACGAAAGATATATTCCTTCATCATACCCGATTGCGCCACACCGGGGCGAATGATAGAAGATGCCGCCACAAGAGTTTTGTAATTATCACATTTGAGTCGACGCAACAAGCCACGCATAGCTGGACTTTCAATATAAAAGCAGCCTATGGTTTTCCCGCAACTGAGAAACTCGTTGGCTTTGGCTTCGTTTTTCGAGAGTTTGGTGTTCCGAATATCAACTTTAATACCTCGATTTTTCTCAATTAGTTTTTTGCAATCATCGATGTGACCAATGCCGCGTTGACTCAAGATATCAAATTTCTCAAAGCCAATATCTTCTACCACATGCATGTCGAATAGCACAATCGGGAAACCTTTGGGCGGCATTTCGAGCACGGTGTAGTTGGTAATGGGTTCCTCGGAAATGAGTATCCCACAGGAATGCATGCTCCGTTGGTTGGGATATTTTTCGAGTAACATGCCGTATTCCTGCACCATTTTGACAATCGAATTTTTATCGTGCATAGCCATGGGGTTGCGTGCTAATGCATCGAGTTCTGCTTTAGGTAAACCAAAGACTTTCCCCACTTCTCGGAAGATCGATCTGTATTTGAATTCGACATTCGTTCCACAAAAAGCGACGTGTTCTTTGCCGTATCGGGTGAAAATATAATCGAGGATGACATCGCGTTCTTTCCAAGACCAATCGATGTCGAAATCAGGTGGACTCTTGCGATTTTCATTGAGGAACCGCTCGAAATACAGGTCGAGTTCAATCGGGCAAATATCGGTAATACCTAAGCAGTAAGCGATAATGCTATTGGCACCACTACCGCGACCAATATGTAGAAATCCACGGCTGTTGCTGTATCGGATAATATCCCAAGTAATGAGGAAGTAGCCGCTAAATTCCAGTTGATCAATGACGCGTAGTTCTTTTTCAACTCGAGCCAAGGCAATCGGATCGTCTTTGCCGTAGCGCCATGCCAAACCTTGATAGGCGAGGGTGGTGAGCAACGCCATATCGTCTTTCTGATTGTTGGTGTAGTATTTTTTGTTTTTGGGTGTTGTGAAATCGAATTCGAAATGACAATTATCAATAATATCTTGGGTGTTTTGAGTGATTTGAGGGTATTCGGTGTACTTACAGATGAGTTCCGATTCAGGAATCATAAAATCAGTAGTGCTGCAATAGTCTTCGGGCGTCAGTTTGGATAAAATGGTGTTGGTGTCAATCGCCCGGAGAATTTTATGCAAGTTGAATTCCTTTTTGGTGCGAAAAGTCACAGGTTGCCAAACGACCATTTTATCGATTTTGCTTTTCCATTTTGTAGCGTATAATTTGGGTAATTGTTCAGGTCGGATGCCGATGTATTCGTGCGCTTTTAATCGATTGGGTTCTTTTTCAAAAGCGTAAATGACATACACGTTATCGAAATCGGGAGCTTGTTCGGGCAGCGGTGTTTTGTCGAGGTTGTGCCGGGTCAGAAAGCGATTCATCTCGGCCAAGCCGCTGCGATTTTTAGCCAATCCAATGTAGCGCAACTGATGATTGTACCGAAACTCGATACCTACGAGTGGCTTGATATTTACCGATTGACAAGCTTTGATGAACTCATAGATACCCGTGACGGTATTGATATCGGTTAGCGCCATCGCTTGTACACCGCAGACAGCAGCTTGTTCCACCAGCTCACTCACGGAAATGGTGCCATATCGCAAACTGTGGTAAGAGTGGGTGTTGAGGTACATGGTTGGTTGTCAGTTGTCGGTTGTCGGTTGTTGGTTTTGGAATTTAGATTTTGGAATTTTATTTCATAATTTATTTTTCAAAATTGTTCCCGCTCGCCCGACAGCATTGAAACCGAATCGTTTTTTCATTTTATCCATCGCTTGGTAGAGTGCAATCATTTCTAAGGTATCTTCGAAAAGGTTGATTTGGTAAGTACCGCGTACCAATCCGTTAAAATTGACGCCAATCATGCGGAGTCGCATTCGACGGTCGTAGAGCTTGTCAAAGAGTTCGCTCACAATTTTGATTAATACATGATCAGCCGAAGTATAAGCTATGCTGCATTGTTTGGTCTGCGTATCAAAGTTGGCGTATTTGATTTTGACGACCACCGTTGAGGTTAGCCATTGTTCGGAACGCAACTGATAAGCCAGCTTTTCAACCATGGCAGTCAGTATCGATTTCATCGCCTTGATGTCGATAGAATCCTGTGTAAAAGTTTGCTCGGTAGAGATCGATTTTCTTTCACGGTATGGTTCTACCGGATTGTGATCAATACCATTGGCTTTTTTCCAGAGTTCGATGCCATTTTTGCCAATCATTTGTTGGAGTACTTCGGCGGGCATTTCCGAAAGCGTTTGGATGGTTCTAATTCCGATTCTCGATAGTAATTGAAAGGTAACATCGCCCACCATGGGGATTTTTTTGACCGATAACGGATTCAGAAAATGTCGCACTTGGCTTTCCGGAATTTCGAGATTTCCTTTGGGTTTACCTTCTCCGGTACCAATTTTAGAGACGGTTTTGTTTACGGATAGCGCAAAACTAATCGGCAAACCGGTTTCCCGGGTAACAGTCTGTGCCAACTCGTGAGTCCATTTGTAGCAGCCGTAAAATTTATCCATACCCGTAATATCCAAATAATGCTCATCAATACTTGCCTTTTCTACTATCGGCGCTTTCTCTTCAATAATCTGCGTGACGGTTGAAGAAAGTTTCGAATACAATTCCATATCACCTTTGATAACCTTCGCTTGCGGACATAATTTTAAAGCCATTCGAATAGGCATGGCAGAACGAACCCCAAAAGTGCGTGCTTCATAAGAACAGGAAGCTACGACGCCTCTGTCGCCACCACCTATGATTAAAGGAATTCCCTCTAATTTAGAATTGGTTAACCTTTCGCAGGAAACGAAGAAGGTGTCTAGATCTAGATGTACGATGGCACGTGACATTTTTGGTTGTATGTTATTGGTTGTATGTTGTTGGTTGTCAGTTTTTCGTGTTCATTATCAAAATCGTCAGTTCGAGTGTTTTTTGCGCAGTACAACGGAGCAAAAAATGTATCGAGAACTCTTGCTTGCAACACTTCTCGATACAATTTCAAAAACAGCTAGTCGCAGTTTTTAAAATCACTCGAAGTGACGACATTGATCGGCAATCTCATGCTCTTAAATAATACAATCGTACATCTACTCACTCGTCAGTTCGAGTGTTTTTTGCGCAGTACAACGGAGCAAAAAATGTATCGAGAACTCTTGCTTGCAACACTTCTCGATACAATTTCAAAAACAGCTAGTCGCAGTTTTTAAAATCACTCGAAGTGACGAC
>CANHBE010000070.1 GCA_947458575.1 Flavobacteriaceae bacterium
CCAACAACTCGATAGATTTAGATAAGTACGATCAGTATTATCATCATATGTTTTTATGGGATGATGAAGCGCAACAAATTGCCGGAGCTTATCGCATGGGGTTGGGTTCTGAAATTTTTCCGAAATATGGGATTGACGGTTTCTATTTGCAAGAGTTATTTCGTTTCGAACCTGAATTGTTTGATATGATGAACAAATCTATCGAGATGGGAAGAGCCTTTATTACTAAAGAATACCAACTCAAACCAATGCCTTTGTTTTTGCTTTGGAAAGGTATTGTTCATACTACATTGCGTTATCCGGAACACAAGTACCTGATCGGTGGTGTAAGTATTAGCAATCAATTTACTGATTTCTCCAAATCGCTCATGATTGAATTTATGAAATCGCATTATTACGACCCTTACATTGCGCAATACATCACTCCGAAAAAGGAATTCCGCGTAAAATTGAAAGATGCTGATAAAGATTTTATTTTCGATGAAGCGGAAGCAGACCTGGTAAAGTTTGATAAAATTATTGATGAAATTGAACCGGGAACATTGCGATTGCCGGTGTTGATTAAAAAATACATCAAACAAAATGCAAGGGTTGTCGCATTTAATGTTGATCCGCTTTTTAATAATGCTATCGATGGACTGATGTACATTCGAATCGCTGATTTACCGGAAAGCACAGTTAAGCCTGTAATGGAAGAATTTCAGGCAGAACTGGAACGGAAATTAGCAGAAAAAGGCGAGTAGATTTTTGTTCAGAATTCTAAAACCAACCTCTTTTGTTCTCTTGGTATGTGTGGTAAAACTCATCATCAGTCTTTGTCAGGTATATTATTCCTTCAATCAAACCGATTATACTGCCCGCAATACCGCAAGTAACAATTGAAAATACAATAAGCAGTATTCCCTCAGTTGTATATCCTAAAATAAACTTGTGAACGCCAAGCCAACCTAAAAGAATGGCTAAAACTCCGGCAACCACTTTCTTGTTTTCCGGCTTAAATTCTGGCTGTTGTGGCTGGTTCCAAGCTTCAAATTTCGTATTCTCCATTTTTTTTATACGTTTTGGTTGATTTTATAAAAATAAAAAAATTATTGAAATGCAGCGTCTATTGGTTCCCAAAGTTCAATTTTGTTTCCTTCAGGATCGATTATCCAACAAAATTTACCATAATCATAGCTTGCTACTTTTCCGACAATAGTAACACCTTCTGATGCAAGTTTTTCGAGTAAATTTTCAAGATTTTCTACGCGGAAATTCTGCATGAATTGCTTTTCACTTGGCTGAAAATACGCGGTGTCATCTTTAAATGGTGACCATTGAGTGGAGCAATCTTTACCTGTTTTGTCTTGCCACCAAAACGTAGATCCGAACTCATCTGTTTTTAATCCGAGATGCTTGCTATACCACGAAATCAATTCCTTGGGGTTTTTGGACTTAAAGAAAACACCTCCGATCCCGGTTACTCTTTTCGTTTCTTTGGTTTCTTTTTTCGAACCGAAATACTTTTCTTTAATTTTATCTACGATGACTTGCGCGAGACGCTCTTTACTTTCATATGTCCATCCGGCTATATGCGGGGTCATTATCACATTTTTAGCTTGAAGTAAATATTGATAAGCTTCGGGCAGGTGTTTGTCATCTAGTCTTTCGAAAGAGAGATTTTCATACTCAATAACATCTAAGCCTGCACCCAGAACCTTTCCTGCTTGTAGGGCTTTTACCAAATCAACCGTAACGACGTTCTTACCTCTGGAGGTATTGATTAACCAAAAAGGCTTTGAGAAAGCATTTATAAAATTTGAATTCACCATGCCGTCACTTTCTTTTGACCATGGAATATGTAAACTCAAAACATCAGCTTGTTGCTGCAATTCTTGTAAAGACACCTGTAGGCCATTGCCATCACCCAAACCTTCTTTTATATCGTAAAACAACACCTTAACGTCGAAGCCTCGCAGTTTTCGTGCAAATGCTTTACCTGTATTTCCATAGCCTATGATGCCGACTGTTTTCCCGTCGATTTCATAGCCACGGTTGCTTTCCCGATTTCTTATACCGCTTCTTACTTCTGCTGCAGCAACATTTAACTTATTGAGAAGCGACAACAACATGGCGATAGCATGCTCGCCAACCGCATTGCAATTGCCTTCCGGAGCGGCAATTAGTTCAATATTTTTAGAAATAGCATAAGCAGTATCGATACTTTCTAAGCCGGCGCCGACCCGAGCGATAAACTGCAGGTTGGTCGCTTTGTCAATAAAACTTTTATCGATGTTGAATCGGCTGCGAATGACAATGCCTTGATAGTTATGAATCTTTTCCTCTACGATTTCTTTGGAAGAAAGATAATCTTCATTATTGATAAACCCCAATGAATCCAAACCTTGTATTAGAATCGGGTGATTACTGTCGAGATGTAAAATTTTAATTTGTAGTTGCATATCGTTTCGATCATGAAGAAATCAAAGATAAAAAAAGATAGACGCAAGTACACGCAACGTATAAAGTATCATGAAGTTCCTTCTTGCTATTATTTATTTTATATCTTGCTCTCGCTTAATCCTTACAATTAATATCAACAAAAATTTCAACTTTGCGATTTGAACGAGGATGTTATTTAATTCTATAGATTTTGCCATTTTCTTACCTATAGTTTTTGCGTTATATTGGTTTATAACGGCAAGAAATCTTCGTTTACAAAATACTCTAATCGTTGTTTCTAGTCTAATCTTCTACGGATGGTGGGATTGGCGTTTCTTATCACTGCTGTTATTTAGTGCATTTGTAGATTTCTTTGTTGGATTGGCACTTGAAAAAGAGGAAAACCAAACCAATAGAAAACTGTTGTTGAGTATCAGTTTGGTGTTAAATCTCGGCTTATTGGCGTTTTTCAAATACTTCAATTTCTTTATTTCAAACTTCAAAAGTGCTTTTTCGATTTTTGGATGCGCACTTGATTTGCCTTCTTTAGATCTAATACTGCCGGTTGGAATCAGTTTTTACACTTTTCAATCATTGAGTTACGGCATTGATGTTTACAGACGAAAACTTGAACCGAGCCGAGATTGGATCGCTTTTCTTGCTTTTGTCAGTTTTTTTCCCCAGTTAGTAGCGGGACCAATTGAAAGAGCGACTCATTTGCTTCCACAATTCTTCGCCAAACGCATTTTCGATTATGAAAAAGCTGTTGGTGGAATGCGCTTGATTCTGTGGGGATTTTTCAAGAAAATAGTCATCGCTGACAATGCTGCCTATTTTGTCAATGACATTTTTGCGAATAATGCAAACTACTCGGGTGGCACGTTGATTTTGGGAGCTGTGTTGTTTTCTTTTCAAATTTACTGCGACTTTAGCGGTTATTCCGATATTGCTATTGGGCTTGCCCGACTTTTTGGTTTTGAGCTAATGCGGAATTTCAAATACCCATACTTCTCTAAAAATGTTGGAGAGTTCTGGCAAAGATGGCACATCTCTCTGTCGACCTGGTTTCGCGATTATGTATATCTCCCGCTCGGCGGAAATAGAGGAAGTTTAATCTTCAGGTTGCGAAATGTGATGATCGTGTTTTTAGTGAGTGGTTTTTGGCATGGTGCGAACTGGACATTTATAGCTTGGGGACTTGTAAATGCCTTATTTTTTGTTCCCTTGGTTGTGATGAAAGAGAGAAAAATTAAGACGCTGAATCAAGAAAAACTGCTACCTGAAATTGGCGATATTGTACGAATGGGATTCACTTTTATCCTTATTACATTTGCGTGGATTTTCTTCCGGGCAGAAAGTCTTAGTCATGCTTTCCAATATATTGAAGGCATTTTTTGCTCCAGTCATTTCCTTGAAATCCATTCCAAAAGCACATTTGACAATTCCATTATTCCACTCATTTGCTATCTGTTTTTCTTCATAGTAATGGAGTGGTTTTCTCGCCATAGTGAGTATGTAATCCATCCTTACCTCTTGCAAGATAAGTGGTATTTGACGCCAGTAAGATTCGGGTTGTATTTTTTCATATTACTCGTCATTATGCTAAACATAAAGAATGAAGCTAGCAACTTCATCTATTTCCAATTTTAGAATGAAAAGATGAACAGATTTTTGAAGCGGTTTTTTTTGGTAGTTCTACTTTTCTATGGACTATTACTTCTTTTGCAAACTTATATTGATTATCGGTTGCGGAAATCAACAAGCAACACCTATTATGATTGGAACTTATTGATGAATGGCAAAATGAATGCTTCTATCATCATTTTAGGAAATTCCAGAGCCCAAGCCCATTTTGACACGCGTCTGATTGAAAAAAACACAGGCGTTTCAACTTATAATTTAGGCACTTCGGGCGCTTCATTAGCTATTGATCAGATTCGTATGAAAACTTATCTATCTCATAACAATCCGCCAAAAATAGTGATTCAAAATATTGATCTTTATGCTTTGACAGATAAGCCAATTGCAGAAAAAAATCAATATTTACCTTACTTTGACGATCCGGTTCTTTTTGATGAACTTCAAAAAATAGATAGGAATGTAGTTCTCGAAAAGTATATCCCGATGGGTAAATACCGAAACTATGTTTGTAACTTATACGAAGAACTTATTTGCGCCAAAAATAAAACCAACTCAATATACAAAGGCTATCACCCGCATCCAAATGCTTGGAACAACGATTTTCTCAAAATGAAAAAAGAAATGGGCTCCAAAAAGCAGGTTTTTCCCAAAAATAAAATCGACCATCAACTACGCTTTCTGCAAGAAGATATTCGTACTTGTAAAGAAATCGATGCGACCCTAATATTGGTTTGGTGTCCACAATACTTCGAACTCAATTACTATCAGCAACCGACCTTACAAATGATGAAAAACAAAATGCGGCAAATTGCGCTCGAGAATAAACACGTGCTTTTTTGGGATTATACCGAAAACCGATTGAATTTTGAGAAAAAGTATTTCTACAACTCCTTTCACATGAATACAACAGGCGCTACCATATTTAGCCAGGAGTTTTCGAACTCCTTGCATAACTTCCTAGAAAAAACTACTCCCTGATTTTTTGCAAAGAGGTCTTTATGCCCTTGATCAGAGAGGAACTGAAACCTTGATGTTCCATTTCGTTAAGACCCACAATTGTGCAGCCTTGCGGAGTAGTTACCCTGTCAATGAGTTGCTCGGGATGTATTTTTTCTTCCAATAACATTTGGGCTGCACCTTTTGCTGTTTGGGCCGCAATGGCCAATGCTGTTTGAGAATCAAATCCGATTTCGATTCCCGCTTGCATTGACGCACGAATATAACGCAGCGCGTATGCAGTTCCGCATGCCCCAATTACAGTTGCGGCATCCATCAATTTTTCTTCAATAACCGGTGCGGTTCCTAATTGTTGGAATAAACCTATGACTGGTTGTATGGTCTTTCTGTCTTCCTCAGCAAAGGAAATACAAGTTGCCGATTCGCCAAATTGAATCGCAATATTAGGCATGATACGAACAATACTGCAAGATCTATCAACAATCTGGCGAATCGTTTCGATAGCAAAACCACTAACTGCGGAAGCGACAATTTTACCCGAAATAAAAGGCAAAATCTCCGTTAGAACAGTGGCTGTTTGGTGGGGCTTTACCGTCAGAATAATCAGGTCTGCCTGTTCTATTTGATAGGTATTGCTATTAGAAATAGTGATGCTTTTCTGTGCAAGATGTTCAATACTTTCTGTATTTCTACGAGTGACAACTACCTTATTTCCGGTGGTGTGTTGTGTAATTCCTATGGCGATGGCAACTCCTAAGTTTCCACCTCCGATGATATGTATATTCATAAGTTACAGAATTAGAATCCCAAAATTAGTTTTGCAATGGAAAAATAAATCAAAATTCCACAAATGTCATTGCTTGTGGTAATGAATGGTCCAGTTGCCAATGCGGGGTCAATACCAAATTTGTCTAATAACAGTGGGATGAAAGTACCTATTAATGATGCGATGATAATCACGGAAACCAGCGCAATAGTCACAATAACTCCGATGATGAATTGCACATTCAATAAAAAATGACTTCCTACAAAAAGTATAGTCGCCAGTATGAGTCCGTTAAGTAAACTCAACGAAATTTCTTTCACCAAGCGTCCAAACAAAGAACCGCTTAATGTGTCATTTGCTAAACCTTGCACAATAATCGCAGAGGACTGTACTCCAACGTTCCCTGCCATTGCGGCAATAAGAGGTGTGAAAAAAAACAGGTTCCCATGTTCGGCCATCGCACCTTCAAAAAGGCCGAGAACGCGCACGGTAATGAATCCGCCCAATAGCGCCAGCACAAGCCAAGGCAAGCGTGCTTTTGTGAGTTCAAGAATACTATCGTCAGCTTCGACATCTTGCGAGATACCCGCCGCCAACTGGTAATCTTTGTCGGCTTCGTCTTTAATGACATCGACTATATCATCAATGGTAATTCTGCCCACCAATCGACCCAATTCGTCAACAACCGGAATGGCTTCCAGGTCATATTTTTGCATGATACGAGCCACTTCAACGTCTTCGGCATCTACCTTTACATAATTCAGTTTGCTGATGTAAATATCTCTGATCGGGGTTTTTGTAGAAGTGGTTAGCAAGTCTTTTAGAGATAACCGTCCTTTCAGTCGGTCGTCATCGTCAACAACATAGATAGAATGCACTCTGGAGACATGCTCTGCTTGGATACGCATTTCTTTGACACATGTAAGGACATTCCAGTTTTCGTTCACTTTCACCAACTCTTTGTGCATAATACCTCCTGCAGTATCTTCGTCGTAGCGCAAAAGTTCGACAATATCTTTGGCATGCTCAACATCTTGGAGTTCGGAAATTACCTCTTCCTTCTTTGATTGCGAAAGCTCTGCAATAATATCTGCTGCATCGTTGGTCTCAAGTTCATCTAGTTCTTCCGCAATTTCTTTTGGTGATAATCGCTTTAGGATATTCTCTCTTAAATCATCTTCTAACTCTAAGAGAATTTCAGCTGTTTTTTCACTGTCGAGTACCTTAAATATATAGGTTGCATCCTCAAAATCAAGTTCATCAAGAATTTCTGCAATATCAGCATGGTGCAAGTCATTCAATAAAATTCCGAGTTGGTCGTCGTTTTTAGATTGAATAAGTTGTTCTAACTCTTGAATGAGTTCTTTGCTGATTTTAAACTCCATCGGCCTCTATTTTTTGCGTCAAATCAATGAATTGCTCGTACGATAATTGCTCCGGTCGGAGGTCAAAGATAGTATCTTCTCTTAAAATATCGGACAAATTTAAAGTTTTTAGGCTGTTTCGCAATGTTTTACGTCGTTGCTGAAAGGCGGTTTTTACGACGGTAAAAAATCGTTTCTCTCCACAAGGTAGTTGAAAATTTTCCTTTCTGCGCAAACGCAGCACTCCGGATTTGACTTTTGGTGGTGGATCAAAAACATTTTCATCAACCGTAAACAAGTACTCCGCGTCATAAAACGCTTGAACCAATACGGAGAGAATACCATAGGTTTTGCTTCCTTTCTGCTCGCAAATTCGTTCTGCCACCTCCTTTTGAAACATGCCTGAAAACTCAGGAACCTGATTTCGAAGTTCAAGGAGTTTAAAGACAATTTGCGTGGAAATATTGTATGGAAAATTCCCGATGATAGCTAATGGTTTTCCTTGAAAAATTTGATTAAGGTCGTATTTGAGAAAATCTTGAGAAATGATTTTGCCGCTTAATTGCGGGTAGTTTTTTTCGAGATAGGCTACAGAATCTCTATCGATTTCAATAACATAAGTTGAAATTGGTTTTTCTAACAAGTACTTTGTGAGTACTCCCATTCCCGGACCAATCTCCAGAATAGTATCGTAACCCTCTAGATTGAGTGTATCTGCAATAGCCTTTGCAATAGCTTCATCTTTCAAGAAATGTTGACCGAGGTGCTTCTTAGCTGTAACTTTTTCCATAATAAAATTTGCGATTTTACAAGGATCAACAGATAAAATGTTGTACCCTGAAGGTTTTGATTTAGGGATTATTCAAAAACAATCAAAAAGTATGAGAATACATCCTGTGATTTGAAAATTGCGGGCATCAAGCGATCGCAATAATGCATTAATTACTGTTAGGCCAATACTCTGAGATTACTTCCAATTCTGTTCTAAAAACCATCATCTTGTCGGCAAAAAGACGTTGACCTTCTTGTCGTAGTCTAGGAGCATCTTCTTCGTAATAGCGATTGAGAGTCTCTTTGCTATCAGTGGTATATTGAGTTGCGTAGGTAGTTCCTCCCATTTCTTCTTCAACTAGCACCTTCACCATCCTTGCAGAAGAAAATTTACCGGTGGCTAAGATTTCCGGAATATGCTTTTCCTGCATCCAGTTGAGCCACAAATCATGTACGCTGTCGTCGATATTGATGGTTACGTTGTATAGTATCATAATTGGATTTATTAATGCTTATTTTTTGGGATTAGTAACAGGTAACCAGCGATGCTTATCCTAATCTACGCGGCATTACAAGCTTGTATCTCCACGCAACTGCCTGAATTTCTTCCTCGCATCTGTAAAGTATATGCTGTCCTCATGGTGGAAAATAATCTGCTCGTAAAACTGTTTTGCTTTTTCATTGTCTTGCAGTTGCTTAGCATACAACTCTGCAGAAAAATAGTATGCTTCATCCACATAAATACACTCTTTGTGATTGTTGATGATGGCTTGATATTGACTCAAGGCATTATTGTAATCACCCGCTTTTTCATACATTTTGCCTAAGCGATATAACGTTACTGCTTCTATTTCCTGCCCTTTGAAGGTTTTTAGCATGGCTTGATATTTTGCCATGGCTTCCTGATTCTTATTTTGATAAACCAAATAGTCCGCTGATGCTAACACTTTCAAAGCTGTCAATGTTGAATCGGCGGCAGTATTGTCATTGATCAACAAAAAATACTCAAGCGCGTCATTGGCAATAAGTTGTGTCGAAGCAGATTTAAGTTCTTTAAATTGTTTTTGCGCCCAAGTAAAATCTCCCTTAAAATAGCTCGTTTTCGCTACTTTTAAACTGGCTTCATGCCCAACTACATCATTTTTAAGATCTTCCTCTATTTGGGAATAATAGATTAACGCTTGATTGAATTTTTCTTCAAAAAGTAAAATATCTCCCAATTCCATTTTAACCTGCGCTTTTTGATATTCGCTCAGTGGCAATGTCAAAGCGTTTTTCAAAATATTTTTCCCGAGTTCTGAATTCTTCAAATTGAAAGCGGTGAAATGCGCCTGAAGTGCTTGAAGCGGCAAGGAATATGGACTGATTCCAAACTCTTTGAGCAACAACTCTAGTTCATCAGCGATTTTTGGAAAATCTTTTTCTGCTGCTCCGTCTATTTTTATTTCCATCAAATAGGTATGAGACCTAATGAGTAGCTCTAGATCTCTTGTGTTTTCTATTACAAAACTGTAGATTGCTATCGCGGTTTCTGTATCCCCATCCTCTACAGCTAATTCCGCTAAATTGAGGATGTTAAAAAAAGTTTCCGGATTCCTCTTATAAATCGCTTTCTGTTGAACAAAAGCCTTTCCGAATTCCTTTTGCTGCACATAGTACCAACTGAGATATTCATTCCAAAAAACATCTTGGCTTTGTTGTGTCCTTAATATCAGTGCCTTTTTTAGTGCTTCATTGAAAGTCACATCAGCATCTTCCGTCATAAATCGTGTCAACTGATTTTGAATGATTACATTGTTCTGAGGATTCGTATAAGCTTCCACAAGATACTTTTCGATCATCATATCGGTTTTTCCCAGCTGCCCGTATAACTGCGCCATTTGAAAGTTGAAATTGAACTTTGGTTCTTGAGCTAAAGCCAATTCGTAAGCTTTCAAGGCTAATTCTATTTGGGATTTTCGTTCAAAAGTAGCTGCAATATTAAACACTTCGTTAACGTTTTTTTTCAGTTTTTCAAGTGCTTGATTAAAGTACTTCTTGGCGTTTTCCTCATCCTTTTTAAGTAAGTAATTGCATCCTAATTCAACCAACAAATTAGGCTGCTGGTACTGTTTGTATCTTTCCAAAATACTTTTTTCTGCTACATCGAATAATTGCAATTGTTGATAGCACTCAATAATTCGCTGGAAATAATAGGTGTTGTATGGCGCTGTTTTCAGCAGTTCTTCATAACTAATCTTGGCTTTCTCAAAATCGCCTTTGTCAAAATAGTTTTGCGCCAATTGTTCATTTTGAGAGAAAATGAAACAGGAACTCAATAGAAAAAAGACGAATGCCACTATTTTCATGGAAAGAATATAAAAAACAAGGCACTAATGTACCACAATTGTACTAAAGTTGCCGCTTCGAATCACAAAAGATTAACTTTTAGTTGATTAGGTCAAATCCTGTGTATTTGCGCAATACTTCAGGAACAACGATGCCTTCTGGTGTTTGATAGTTTTCCAAAATTCCGGCCAATACGCGAGGCAAAGCCAATGCGCTTCCGTTCAGCGTATGCGCCAACACATTTTTGCCTTTTGAATCTCGGTATCTTAATTTGAGTCGATTGGCTTGAAAAGTCTCGAAATTCGAGACAGAACTGATTTCCAACCAGCGATCTTGCGCCGTTGAAAACACTTCAAAATCGTAGGTCAGGGCAGATGTAAAGCCCATATCGCCCCCACAGAGGCGGAGAATTCTGTATGGCAGTTTCAATTCTTCCAGTAAATTTTTTACGTGTTCGACCATACCTTCAAGTGCCTCATACGATTTGTCGGGATGCTCAATGCGTACGATTTCGACTTTGTCAAATTGATGCAATCGATTCAAACCACGAACATGCGCACCATAAGAACCGGCTTCCCTTCTGAAACAAGGCGTGTAACCTGTGCATAAAACGGGTAAGTCATTTTCGTTGAGAATCACGTCACGAAACAGATTGGTTAC
>CANHBE010000071.1 GCA_947458575.1 Flavobacteriaceae bacterium
AATACAACTTTCTTCAATAATTTGTTTGAGAAAAAATCTTGTCGACTCTGAGACTATTTTGGAATCATTAAGAAGATCGTTTTCGAAGTCTTTCGGCAGAATTACTGCGGCAGCTGTTACCGGCCCAGCCAGGCATCCACGGCCGGCTTCATCGGTCCCTGCTTCTAAAAGAAAGGTTGAGTAGTTTCTTGACAACATCCTTAATTCTCAAACGTAATGAATGAACAAAATTACGATAAATGCTAAAGTAATAATTTGTTTTTTTTTGGTGAGTATTGATAGACGGTTGAACTTTAACATGTGTCCAACAATTTTAAAGAACATATATATTTGTTTATTTAAGAAATAATTGTGAAGTTTGCAGGATATCTAACTCAAACAAAATTTATATGAGATCGAAGTTCAAATGGATTTTTGCGCTATGCTTAGCGTTATCAATGCAGTTTGCTTTTGCACAGGAGAAGACTGTTACCGGCGTTGTTTCTGATGAGACAGGACCATTGCCAGGTGCCAATGTGATCATTAAAAGCACCAAAAAAGGGACCCAAACAGATGTTGATGGAAAATATTCCATCAAAGCCAAAGTTGGAGATGTCTTGATTTTTTCTTTTATCGGAATGAAAGATGCTTCAGCGACAGTGGGTGCCTCCAATACTGTTAATATCGCGATGAAGTCGGGCGGTCAAGAACTTAACGAAGTAGTTGTAACAAGTCAAGGTATCAAGAGAGAAAAGAAAGCTCTTGGTTATGCTGTTACAACAATTAAAGCTGAGGAATTTGCATCCAAGCCTTCAACAGACGTTGCGCGAGCCCTTACAGGAAAAGCTCCTGGGGTAAATATTCAGCAAACAAGTGGACTTTCAGGTTCCGGTACAAACATTATTATTCGAGGATATTCTTCGATCACTGGTAGTAACCAGCCGCTGTTTGTGGTAGACGGAGTTCCATTTAACTCTGATACCAATAGTGATGGAAACTTTTTGGAAGGTGCAACGAACGCTTCCAGTCGTTTCTTGGATTTAGATCCGAACAGTATTGAGAGTATCAACATATTAAAGGGGCTTAGTGCGACAACCTTATATGGTTCGGCTGGTAGAAACGGTGTAATCTTGGTAACTACTAAGTCTGGAAATACTAAGGACATAAATAAGAAGATGGATGTGACTTTTTCGCAATCGCTTTATTTCACAGAGATTTCGGATTTGCCTGAGTATCAAAATTCTTACGGAAATGGTTTTGACGGTTTGTTCACCGAAGCGTTTTCAAACTGGGGTCCTGCATTCAATACCAGAGGAACCCAAGGAATTTCTGCTGAAGGAACAGTACCACATCCATACGCACAATATGGAGCTTCCGTTTTTCCTCAGTTTTTTGAGACCAACGGTTCAGGTGAAGTAGTACCAATTAATGTTCCTTACGCGCCACAGAACAATGTGAAGCCGTTTTTTAGAGTAGGAGCGGTGAGCACCACTTCGTTGAGTATTGGAGGTCGGTCTGAGAATACATCCTACAACTTGAGCGTTGGTCACACCGATGATCAAGGTTTTATCGATAACAATAATTATCAAAGGTTAAACTTGAGTACAGGTGGACGAACCAAATTATCAAATGGTTTTACCTTCAGCACTGTAATGAACTACGTTCGAACTGAAAGAAGTTCACCGCCAACAGCTGCAGGATTTGGTTCTAACGCGGTTGCTCCTTCTGTATTTTCAAATATTTTATATACGCCACGAAGTCTTGATTTGTTTGGATTGCCTTTTGAAAATCCAATTGATAATTCTTCTGTTAACTACCGAAATGATATTCCAAACCCGAGATGGACTTTAAAGAATTCAAGCGATGATGAATCTGTTAGAAGATTTTTTGGAAATTTCACTACAGTTTATGATATCAATTCCTGGTCTAATATTTCCTACAGATTGTCTTTAGATAATTACACACAAACCAAGAAGTATTGGATCAATCAAGGGAATGGTCAGCCATTCGACGATGAAGGATTCTTGAGAACAACGGTGAGAGAGAGCACTATTTTTGATCACACCTTAAGCTACAACTTTGATACTAAGTTAGGTAAGAAAGAGATTTGGACACTTGATGGAACGTTAGGATTCAACCCAAGACAAGAGTCAAGAACCTACAATGGAATTTTTAGTACAGAGCAGTTTTTGTACGGATTGATCGAACACCAGAATTTTAAGAATAATGATAGTTTCTCAGAAAGAGCCAATTTCAACATTATCGGTTTGTTTGCTAGTGCAACGCTGGCATTCAAAAAATACTTATACTTGAACTTGCAAGCAAGAAACGACTGGTATTCGTCTTTGCAACCTGATAACAGATCATTGTTATATCCATCTGCTTCGCTTTCATTCATCCCGACAGATGCTTTTGCTTCATTGAAGAAGGGCGATTTTCTTAACTACTTAAAAATGAGAGTTGGATACGGATCTTCCGCAGGATTTCCTGATCCATACAGAACACAGATTGGTTTAACAACCAACACCCGAGCATTTTCTAATGCCGCCGGAGTAATTTACAGTACACTTAACCCGGGGAATGAGCTTGGTAATCTTAATTTGAAACCAGAGTTAGTGAACGAGATAGAATTTGGACTAGAAGCCAAGTTGTTTAACAATAGAGTAGGAGTTGATTTGTCTCTGTATAACAAAGTTTCAACTAATTTGATTGTTCAAAGAGAATTGGATCCTGCATCTGGCTATGATTTTACTAGCGACAACGTTGCACAAGTAAGTAATAAGGGAATTGAGTTGGGTTTAAATATTGCACTTTTCCGGGCTAAAAATGAAGGCGGATTTAGTTGGGACTTAAACAGCAATTTTACCAGAAATAGAAATTACGTGGACGAATTAGGTCTTGGAAATGTGAAAAACTTAGTTTACGCAGGATTTACTAATTTAGGAAATTTTGCTATCGAAGGTGAGCAACTGGGAGTAATAATGGGTAGCTCTATTGTAAGAGATGCCAATGGAAACAAGGTTGTTGGTAATGATGGAAATTACTTGAGAAATAATGAGTTGACAATTATTGGTAATCCAAATGCTGACTGGAGATCAACGGTGATTAATGAGATTTCTTATAAGAATATAACCTTTGGATTTCAGTTTGAATACCAAAAAGGCGGTGATATCTATTCAACTACCGCTGCTGCTTTGTTATCACGAGGTTTGACTAAAGATACAGATTTTGATCGTAACGGAACATTTGTGCTTCCTGGTGTAAATCAAAATGGAAATGTGAATACGACGCAGATTGGAATTACACAGTTTGGTTTTAATAATTCTGGTTTTTTCATTGATGAGCAAGCGATTTATGATGCTACCAATTTAAGATTAAGAGAGGTTTCATTATCGTACAGTTTACCAAAGAAATTCCTCGAAAAAACACCTTTTGGGAAGATTTCAATTTCAATTGTAGGACAAAATTTATGGTGGAAAGCTTTCAATTTCCCTAAGTATCTGAATTTTGACCCTGAAGTATTGAGTCTTGGAGTAGGTAACGGACAAGGGTTTGATTATTTGACTGGACCGACGGCCAAGCGTTACGGATTCAACTTTAACTTAACATTCTAATTTACCATGAAATATAAAAAAATTATCAGTCTTGTTTTCTTGAGTGCTTTTCTTTTAGGCGCTTGCGAAACAATGGACTTGGATCAGACCGAAAATCCAAGTGCGGCTAATCCAAATCTTTTGGATCCGGTTTTTGCCTTTAATGATGTGCAAATACGTCTTGCAGATTTCGTCGATAACACCAATTCGTTTACGCAGCGAATTATGCGTCATATGGCAATGACAGGAGGCAATACTTATGATAATGCGTTCGCACCTGTCAATTTTAATGGCCACTGGAGTACGGGTTATCGTATTTTAAATGCGATAAAAATTTTAGAACCAAAAGCAAGTTCAGATCGTAATAATTATATTTTGGGGGCATCCAAAGTTATTCGTTGTTATGTTTTGATGACTTTGGTTGATGTTTACGGAGATATACCATACACTGAAGCAACGCTGGGTAGTGCCAATATTACTCCTCGATATGATGATGATCAATTGGTTTACGAAGGTATTGTTGACGAATTGGACGCAGCGATTGAGACCTTGGAAGCTGCAGGTAACGATGATGCTGAGTCAAGAACAGAGGATTTGTACTATAGTAGTAAGACAAATTGGATTGTATTAGCGAATACGTTAAAACTGAAGATATATAATAATTGTAATTTACTTACAACGCTAGGTGGAAAGAATATTGCTAGCGAGGTAAATGCGATAATTAATGAAGACAAATATATTGATACAATTGAAGAGGATTTTGCTTTTCGATATGGAAATAGTCGATTTACACCGAATTCAAGACATCCTTTGTATAACGATCAGTACGAGTTAGGCGGTGGTGCTTATATTGGAAACTATTTGATGTGGACAATGACTTCGGAGAAGCCAAACAACTCAAGTTTTGAGAATACAATTTCAGATCCGGGAGATCCGAGAGTTACCTATTATTTTCAAAAACGTTCCAATCCAGCCGACGCTGATGCATTTACTTTACCAGGGAGGTTGAGACCAGAGCACTATGGCAGCGTTAGATATAATTCTTTTTACACGACAACAGGGACACCTTATTCAGTTTCAAATTGGACGGGACAAAACAATATTCCGGCAAACGGTTATTGGGGTAGAGATCACGGAAACAATGCAGGTATTCCGCCTGATAATGAGGATCGTACTGTGGGAGGTTCTTATCCGATAGGAGGTATTAACGAAGGTAATGAATATGAGTCGTCTATCAATTTTGAGGATGGTAAACAAGGAGCAGGTATTATGCCGATGGTCTTGTCGTCTTTTGTTCATTTTATGAAAGCGGAACTAATCTTAAAAGGGATACTTCCAGGAGGTCAATCAGCGGCGAAGAGCGAATTGAATATTGCCATTTCTCAGTCAATTGACAAAACAACTGGTTTGTATCCTGACTACCCTGTTTTAACAGGTCCTGAAAGAACTGAATTGGCTGACAAAAAGGCCAAATACCTCACTTTTATTGGAGATACTTGGGAAACTTTAAATGAAGTTGATAGGCTTGAACTAGTAATTAAAGAATATTATATTGCGACATGGGGTAATGGTATTGAGCCCTATAACAATTACAGAAGAACCGGATTCCCAAGTAATTTGCAGCCTTCTTTAGAGCCTATCGCCGGAGAGTTTTACAATAGAGGTTTGTACTCTGCTGACGCAGTAAACAACAATCCAAATACGCCGACTAACGATAGAACAAGGAAAGTATTCTGGGCAGAGCCAAACGATAGCGAATTATATTAATTTTTTAAAAAAAGTAACATGAAAAATATATTGTATGTATTCGTGCTTTCGATTTTCGCCGGAACATTTTATTCCTGTGAAGAAGATGAAAGTTTAGTTCCAACACCGCCATTAGTTGACGGATTGTATGCTCGTTTAGATATCACGAATAAAGTTCTCAATATTGATGATCCAGAGAATTCTTATTTTGGAGGTCCATTAACAAGTCCATCAGGAAGAATAGTTGAGTATAAACTATACGTAAAAAGGCGAGATGCATTTGGAACCTTTGGCGATTTTGCACTAGTTAAAACGATCACAAGTTTTCCAACTGAGTTGAAAATTTTTCGCAGGGATATTGCTGCTGCTTTGGGTTTGACTGAAAGTAGCCTCCTATTTGGCGAAGAGTATTATTTTTATGCGGAAGCGTTTGATGCGGAGGGCAATCGAGCTAATTGGTATAGTTTGTCTGCAGTGGTACAAACATCTGTTGGTTTAAAGAATGTCTTCCGTTTTAGAACTACGCTACAAAATCAGGCTTTTTTCGACCAGCAGGTTAATCTTGATGATTATGATAATTATGTAAACCCATAACCTAAATTACTATGAGAAATTTTAAAATATATTCAAAATCATTTTTACTCTTGGCAACTTCAGTACTGCTGCTCACGGTTTCCTGTGAAGAAGATGATGTAGTTACCGGTAGTCCTAACGATTCAGGAATTCCATACACTGCGCTGAGAGGAGTTATCACCAGCACTGATACTGAATTGGTGGCGAATCAAGTGTTCCCAATCACCGTGTCATTGGGTGATAATCCTGATACGCCGGAAGTAGATTTATTAACCTTTCCAATAGATGTTAACGTTGAAGTGGTTGCTGAAATCCCTAACACTTCGAAGAGAACACGCCGTACGGTGGTGATTCCTGCCGGAGAAAACTCTGCTGAAGGTGAAGCGATTGCTCCATCTGGTGATGCGACGGGTGAACTTCCTTTTAGTTTAGATATGAATTTGTTTTTGACTGCAATAACGTCCGGTACTGAAGAAGACATCATTGGGTTCGCGGGCAAGCAATTTACTATGACTTCTGATACATTATCGTTTGGTTATGGTACTTCCGCCTTGGGTGCAATTAATCCTACAAGATTTGCTTTCAGATTCGATTGGGAAGGACCATGGGCAACTAATAACCCCGCGCGTAACAATTTAGATATACTGTTAAAGAAGAACGGTGCGGTTATCCCATCTTTGTCTTCAATGAGAGGCGTATCTTCCAGTGCAAGTAGTCCGCTCAATGGATCTTTGACTTTTAACCAGAGAGCTGAAGTTTTAAATTGGTTAGATACGGATCAGACCCTAAAGATTTCTAATGAAACTGTTGCTGATAGTATTGCCGGCATTTACACCGTGAGATCTGTAGCCAGTAGTACTGCTGCTAATGACAGGCCCCATGGTTACAAGGCAGGGGACCAAGTTACTTTAGGAAACTTTGCAGGAACCGAATCAGCACCATTGGTAGTTACAATTGCTTCCGTGCCAAATCCATATACTTTCACCTTCAGTTTCATAGACTATCGATTAAATGAAGGTATTAGTAATTCTTTCTATCAGCCTGTTATTAAACCAAGGCTTGTTTCAGCCAATGCATCTGAATGGTCTTCTGCAGTATCATATGAGCAAAATGATGCTGTACTTTATTTGGGTGTTACTTATTGGGCAGTTAATGATATTATTGTAGGAACTCCTGGTGCCAGTAATGCGCCCACGCAAACAAATAGTCGATGGACGACTGTGAGACCTAATGAGTTATGGAGTCCCTTCTTGGCTTATCTTGCTAATGAGTCAGTACAATTAAATAATGTTACCTATTATTGTCTAAGAAATATAGCTGTAAATCCGGTAGGTAATTTAGCACCAAATCTTGATCCAGTGAATTGGACGACAGTGAAACCAAAATTCAATTGGTTAAGCGCTCCTCCAGTTTCGACAGCTTGGGCTCCAAATGGAATTTATCGTGCTAATCAAGTAGTAAGCTATACACCGGCGGGTACGACAACAAGTACTTTGTATGTATGTATTAGCGAGCATAATGGTTCAGCGAATGCACGGCCTGATAATGACGTATTCACACAGGCAAATCCACAGAGATGGACTCCTGTAAGTGTTCAAAATGAAGGTGATATACAAGGCTACACCAGTACTGATACATTTACAATTGAGGCTTATGCTAGAACTTTAAGAGGCGCATCAACAGTCGGCACAACAATATCTAGTTTACCTTTCAGAATGTCAGTACGTTATCCAACTGGAGAAGCAAAAGTTTATAAGGATGCCTTTACTGATTTGACTGTTCAATCCTCAGGTACTACGCCACCAGCTAACGGTGTGGCAATAATGCAAATAGTAAAAACTACGGTGAATGGGAGGTCTACATATGTAGTTACGCCTTTGTAGATTTTCGACGATTCTGAAGTTCTCGATTAAACGACAGATTGAGATGTTTTTATAAATTTTACTTAAAAAAACTAATTTGTATGATTCAGTTCAAACAAATTAGTTTTTTTAAATTATATTTGTTCTCTCTTTAATTAACTATTAACTTAAATGAAAAAAATTATGAAGAAAATTTTACTTTTTGCCGCTTTTATAGTGGCTATGAGTGCACAAGCTCAGGATTATTGGACGGAGTATGCAACATCGCAACCAGCGGCAAGCACCGGGATGAGAAGTATTTCAATTGTTGATGATAACGTGGTATGGTTGAGCAACAGCTGTGGTACTACTGGTTGTACTCCAATTCGTCGTTATTCACTTAGTACAGATAGCGGTCTTACTTGGACAACAAATGCTATCGATTTAGGGGTTACTTCTGCTAACCTTGAAATAGCTAACATTTGTGGGGTGTCTGCTACCACAGCTTTCGCAGCAGTTTTTCCTCGTGCTGCAGGTGCTGCACAAGGAGTATATAAAACTACTGATGGTGGACTTACTTGGGTTAGACAAAGTTCAGCAAGTTTTAACAATGCAGCTTCTTTTTGTAACCTTGTTCACTTCTGGGATGAAAATATCGGGGTAACTATGGGAGATGCTACTGACCCTGATACTCCTGGATCTTATTATGAAATCTATACGACAACTAACGGAGGTGCTAACTGGACAAGAGTGCCAAAAGCAAATATTGCAGGTGGTGCTAATCCTCTTGCTGCCGACGATTACGGTTTGACTAATCAGTTCACTGTTTCAGGAAACACGATTTGGTTTGGAACAACTTATGGAGAAGCCTTCAGATCAACAGATAGAGGGTTGACTTGGACTAAGGCTCAAACACCAATCCCTGATTTTGGAGGAGGAATTAATGGTCAAGAATCTGGTGATATGTCATTTACAAGTGAAACAAAAGGTTTATTGCAAACTAGTGACTATCAATTGTTCGAAACTCTAGATGGTGGCTCAACTTGGAATGCAGTTCTTTATCAAGGACCGATTAGAAATTTTGGAATCTCTGAAATTCCTGGGCAAGCTGACCAGTATATTTCTGTTGGAGAAGATTTAGATAATAGTCAACGTGGATCCTCGTATTCAATTGATGGAGGTCTTAACTGGATTAGCATCAATGACAACCCAGACTCTAGCTACGTTCAAGGAGGTGTAATTGCTATGCGTAATTCACTAGTTGGTTTTGCTAGCGGATTCAGTACTTCGGCTTCAGTAGGTGGTATCTATAAGTGGAATGGTAATCCTTTATCGTTATCAACTCCTTCATTTTCAAATGAGGGTGACTTCGTTGCTTCTTTAAATCAAGGTACCGGCGTTTTGAATTTAGCAGGTGCTAATATTGCAAACGTGGTAATTTTTGATATACTAGGTAAGCAAGTGTTTGCAGGTAACTACGACGGCTTAAGCACTGTGGATGTAAATGTAGCTTCGTTCAACAGCGGTGTTTACATGGTAAGAGTTACAAATACAGAAGGATCTTCTTCTGCTATTAAAGTAGTTAAGCAATAAGATTTCTATTGTGACATAAAAGAAGCCATCCAAATTTGGATGGCTTTTTTATTGAAATATTTTTGGTGATATTAGTTTGACGTAATGCAGCCCTTTTCTCGGAACAAATAGTTATTTTTGCTCCAGTTTTTCCTAACCATGAGAATTACATTTATCACTTTATTCTTGTTTATTTCTGCATTGACTCATGCGCAGGAACCTGCTTTAGGTAAGTCTCGAAAAAGTTTACTTAAAAGCGAGGAAAAAAAAGCAAAGGAGAAAGCACGTAAGGCACCGATTACTTCCTATAAAATAGTTACTATAGATAGAGATACAACTTATGTTGATACGTCCTTGACAATCAAAAAAGAGTACGAATACAATTACCTTCGAAAAGATGTTTTTGGACTGTTACCATTTTTAAATGAAGGTCAGACATACACTACTTTAGACTTTGGACTCAACAACTTCGATCCCTTTCCAAAAATGGGTTATAAAGGAAAACACTTCAATTACGACGAAGTAGATGACATCAAATACTACGATGTTGCAACACCTATAACCGATTTATATTTCAAAACCGTAATGGAGCAAGGCCAGTCATTGGACGCATTTCTAACAGTTAACACCTCCGAAAAGTTAAATTTTTCATTGTCTTACAAAGGCCTGCGATCATTAGGAAAATACGTAAATCAACTATCTAGCACCGGTAATTTCAGATTTACTACGAGTTACCATAACAAGTCTAATAGATATATCCTCAATGCTCATTTTACCGGTCAGGATTTTCTTAACGGTGAAAATGGTGGTATAACTACATTAGAGGATTTCGAAAGTAAGAATCCCGACTTTAAACAAAGACCCAGAATGGAGGTTTTCCTCCGCGATGCGACGTCTTTCCTCCGTGGCAAAAGATATTTTATCAATCACAGTTTTAGAGTCAATCCAAACACCTCTAGTAATAATCTATTTGTTACGCATCAATTCAACTACGAAACCAAATTCTTCGAATACGAACAGCCAACCATCGAATCAACCGTTGGCGATGAAATTGTAAACCATTTCGGAGACAGTTATCGCAGAGCATCAGTGAAGGATCGCGCTCGATATAACCACATGTACAATAAGATAGGCGCTGTATACGAGAATAAAGCTCTTGGAAGTTTTCAATTATTCTTCGAAGACTTCAGATACAACTATTTTTTTGGAACTGTTGTTTTTCGCGATAATCAAGCAATCCCAAATGCGCTCAGCGATAAAATCAACAATGTAGGAGCTCAATATGAATATCGCAAAAAAAAGTGGAAGAGCATTGTCTCGTATAGTAGCTCCATCACAAAACAGTCGATCAGTAATATTGAAGGAAATCTCTCTTACAAATTCGACAGCATAAACAACATCGGTTTCAAATATCAAAACACCAGCAAGTTGCCCGACCATGTCTACAACTTACACCAAAGTTCTTTCCAAGCATACAACTGGTTCAATAATTTTAAGAACGAAAGAATCAATACCATTCAAGTCGA
>CANHBE010000072.1 GCA_947458575.1 Flavobacteriaceae bacterium
CAGCCTTCCGCGTTGCCTTCAAATGTGTCGAACATGGTTTTAGCAGAGAGAAAAGTGTAGGTCGAACTATCAGATATTGATGGGTTAACACCCCCAAATTCGCCGAAATATTGAAGATCTTGGATGCGATCTGCCGGATTGAAATCTTTCATAGTGTTGTTATTTAGGAGCTAATCCCGCTGTGCGTTTCAATCTTTTTTCAACCCCTTCAGAGTTTTGAACTCTGAAGGGGTTATAAAAAAGGATTTCCACTTCCATCGGGGCTAGGGCAGTTGATTAATACCTTTTAATTCACTATCAAAGCAACAATTTTTAAAACATAATTACAACCATTTGAAAATTATTTAGATTTAAAATCTAAAATTTGATGAAATTGTAGTTTATTTGTCATTTATTACTGTTGCTGTTACAGTTTTATAGAATATTTCAAAGCTCACAAACTGATGATTAACGATTTGAGATTTTTGATGTACACCCGATAAAGCATATTTAAGTAGATAAATTCCAAAATTCACCCGAGGCATAGCCGAACGGAGCGAAGCTAAATTCCAAATTCCAAAATTCAAATTCCAAAATTCACCCGAAGCTCAGATGAAAGGAGCGAAATTAAATTCCACAACCGACAACCGATAACCCAAATGGATAATATAGACAAAAAGCTCCTCAAGCTATTACAAACCGACTGTAAAAAAACGACCAAAGACCTGTCTTTGAAACTCAACCTTTCTGTGACAGCGGTCTATGAACGCATTAAGAAACTGGAGCGTGAAGGCATCATTGATAAATATGTGGTCTTACTCAATCGGAATAAAATCAATAAAGGGTTTGTAGTGTTTTGTCATATAAAACTACTACAGCACTCTCGCGATTTTCTGACTACATTCGAAAGCGAGGTCGTAAAGCTAGAAGAAGTCTTAGAGTGTTTTCACGTGAGTGGTGATTATGATTACATCCTAAAAATTTGTGTCAAAGACATGGAAGAGTACCGCGAGTTTATGGTGACAAAACTCACCACTTTACAGTATATTGGTAGTACGCATAGTACTTTTATGATTGGGGAAGTGAAGAATACGACAGCTTTTCAGCTTTAAGGTATGACTTTTTTCCGGGCGTTGAATGATTCGATTAATCTGAATTTAGATTTATAAATCGCCAGATTTTTTCGTGTTTTTTCGAATATTCAGATTGAAAAGAATCAGATAAAAGATAAAAACAGAAATCGAATTAAATATCAATACACCGATAAAACCGCCTCCATAAATAAACAAAATAGAAAAGAGTAAGAAAATACAATTCATTGCAGTTGCCTTCATGATCGCTTTCTCTCGCATTTTCTGAATAGAATCACTTTCTATTTTTTCTTTGGAAAAAACAAGCATTGCAAAACCAACAACAAAAAAGATTAACGTGAGTTCATCAACAATATTAGTTTTGGTGATGACAAAGAACTTGTTTTCCAAGAAAATAGAAATCAGAGCAAAAACTGGAGAAGTATAGTTGAAATCAAATTTCAAATAGAGTATCGCAAACACAAGTCCAATCATTATTAAACTTGCGCCAATCATTTTGCAATAATGAGGTAAAAGAAGATTTTTCATTTGATTAAATTTTGATGGGTGAGCATCTCAAAACCAACTGGGTACTGTTGGGGAACAATACCCAATTGTAAAGAAAATTATGTTGGTTTAGAGGACCTAATTTTGAGCGTCAGTATAAACGGGCAATGTTGCATTTGAGCCATCCTCGAAGTCAACTTTAACACCTACTAATCCAAATCTGTGATTAGCGACGTAGGTGATTTTACTGACACCACTAATCCTATTGGCTTCTCCTACTGTTGATTCCACTTGAATGGTCTTAATCAAGAAAAAACCATATGGATAGTCATCAACGCCTGTTTTGCTAACAACAGTTCTAACCTTACCGGATGTACCAGCAGCAAAAGTATCACCGACAGCAGCGTCATATTTTACAATAATTCCTGCAAAAGGACCAGTCAAACATTTAATCCCATTTGTTGTCTGTTGGATTCGCAAATCTGTGATTGAAACCGCATCACCATTGACTGTGACCCCTGGGAAATTAGAAACCATGTTTTTCAACAACGGATTAGTAACATTCGCCGTTGCAGAATAACTTGAAATTCCATTTTCGAGACTTTCAACAGTAGCAGAGAAATTACTTACTCCTGCGATTTCGGACGAACTTGAACTGACATTTACACCAACCAAACCCATCGGAGACTGACTTCCATCTAATGTACTAGAATTACTGCTATCAGACGAATCACTGCAAGAAACACCACCGATTCCGATAAGGAAAAAAACAAGCAACTTTAATAGATTTTTCATGACTTTATGATTTAGAATTACTACTATTAAAGGTACGATATTGCGAAAAGGTTAACAAGGAAAATCAGGATTAAATGAACGCCAAAAAGACTAAAATCAGCTAAAAGCATCGCAGTTCATTACACGCTATTATTCTTGGTTAGCTTGCTGTTTTACGTGGGCCTCGAAATTGGATAATTTTTAATTAGTTCTCCTAATAAAGTACTTTTTTTAGTTATTTTTACCAAAAATCAGAAAATAAAAAACGCTAAATTTGCGCATCAATTTTTAAAAATCATTTCAATACAAAATCATACTATGAGTTCATTTGACGTAGTCATTATAGGTTCAGGACCCGGCGGATATGTGTCTGCCATTCGTTGTGCACAACTCGGATTCAAAACCGCAATCATTGAGAAGTATTCCACTTTAGGAGGCACTTGTCTCAATGTGGGCTGTATTCCTTCAAAAGCGCTTCTAGCATCATCGCACCATTACGAAGAATTACAACACTTTGCAGATCACGGCATCGAAGTGACGGGCAAGGTCAAAATCAATTTAGAGAAAATGATAGCGCGCAAACAAGCCGTAGTTGATCAAACTTCTGGTGGTGTAAAGTTTTTAATGGACAAAAACAAAATCACCGTTTATGAAGGACTTGGTTCTTTCGTTGATAAGACGCATGTCGCTATTGCCAAAGCCGATGGGACTTCAGAAACCATCGAAGGAAAAAATATTATCATCGCAACTGGTTCAAAACCATCAAACCTGCCTTTCATCAAATTAGATAAGGAAAGAATAATCACCTCTACGGAAGCGCTCAAACTTAAAGAGGTTCCGAAACATTTGGTTATCATTGGTGGCGGTGTAATCGGTATCGAACTTGGACAAGTCTATTTACGATTGGGAGCTGAGGTTTCTGTGGTTGAATTTATGGATCGTATTATTCCCGGAATGGACAGTTCTCTTTCAAAAGAGTTGACCAAAGTATTGAAGAAACAGGGTATGAAGTTCTACGTGTCTCACAAAGTAAAATCAGTAGAACGCAAAGGAAGAACAATTACGGTTCAAGCAGAAACACCAAAAGGAGACATTATTTCCCTTGAAGGAGATTATGCTTTGGTTTCTGTGGGTCGACGCCCGTATACAGACGGATTGAATGCAGATAAAGCAGGTGTCAAACTAACCGACAGGGGAATGGTTGAAGTGAATGATCATTTGCAAACTAATGTTCCAAATATCTATGCTATCGGTGATGTGGTTCGAGGTGCCATGCTTGCGCACAAAGCTGAGGAAGAAGGTACGATGGTAGCCGAGATTATCGCTGGGCAAAAACCACATATCAACTATAATCTTATTCCAGGTGTTGTTTATACTTGGCCGGAAGTAGCCGCCGTTGGAAAAACTGAGGAGCAACTCAAGGACGCCGGTGTTACCTTTAAATCCGGTAGTTTTCCCTTCAAAGCTTTGGGTCGCGCCAGAGCAGGAGGCGATTTAGACGGATTTGTGAAAATCCTTGCCGACTCAAAAACAGACGAGGTTTTAGGTGTTCATATGATTGGAGCTCGTTGCGCCGACCTTATTGCTGAAGCGGTTACCGCAATGGAATTTAGAGCCTCCGCTGAAGATATCTCGCGTTTGAGTCACGCACACCCAACTTTCGCAGAAGCGACAAAAGAAGCAGCTTTGGCAGCAACAGATAACCGCGCACTTCATGTATAGCGCTTAAAACAAAACTGATGAAAAAAATTTTACTATTTACGCTGTTAGTTGCCGGAAGCATTTCCCAAGCGCAAACACCTTGTAACGGCGGATTTGCCGGAATTTATCCCTGTAACAATGTCGACTTGATGGCTCGAATGGATTTTCCTCAAATCGGAGGAACAGGAAGCACTCGAGGAAGTGGTTGTTGGGGTTGGACAGATCCGCTGACCAACAAAGAATATGCTTTGATGGGCTGCTCTACGCACACCGCATTTGTAGATATTACAGACCCTGCTGCGCCGATTTATGTGGGAAAATTGAATTCTCATAATAATGTGTCAAGCATTTGGCGCGAGTTGACCGTGCATAACAATCACGCGTACATCGTAAGTGAGGCAAATGGACATGGTCTTCAGATTTTCGATTTGACAAGGCTACGAAATGTTACAACACCTCAAACCTTCACCGTAGATGCACGCTATGATGGTTTTGGAAATTGTCATACTGTTTCAATAAACGCTGCAACAGGATTTCTGTACTGCGATGGTTCAGGTACTTTCAATGGAGGTCCACACGTATTAGATCTTCAGAATCCTCTTAGTCCAACTTTTTCATTTGGCTATGGAAACGAAGATTATACACACGATGCGCAAATAGTTGTTTATGATGGGCCGGATCCTGATTATCAAGGAAGAGAATTATTTTTCGGTGCCAACGAAACGAAAGTGGTCATTGTAGACGTTACAGATAAAGCGAATCCCATAACAATTTCTACGTTTTCATACAGTAACACCGGTTATACGCATCAAGGTTGGTTTACCGAGGACAAGAAATATTGGATTCTTGGTGACGAGTTAGATGAAATTGACTTCGGATTCAACTCCAAGTCAATTATCATTGACATGACTGATTTGGATAATCCGGTATTAAAGGGCGAGTATTTGGGTCCAACAGAAGCTATCGATCACAACGGTTTTGTTCGTGGCAATCAGTTCTTTCTCGCCAACTATACCGCAGGTTTGCGAATCTTGAGTACGGCTACCATTGAAAGCACTAACACCATGACCGAATTGGGATTTTTTGATACGTATGCTCCGGATAATTCGGCACAGTTTAGAGGAGCTTGGAATAATTATCCGTATTTCCCCAGCGGTACCATTATCGTTAGTGATATCAATAGTGGATTGTTCATTTTGAGAAAAAGTGCCTTGTTGAGCAGTGAAACTTTTATTGCTGATGACTACAAAATATTCCCCAATCCTGCCACTACTTACTTCAAGGTTAACGCTACAATTGATGTAGAATCGGTTGTTTTAGTTGACGTAATCGGACAAGTAGTAAAACGCTTTGAGAAGTCGGAATCCTATGATGTGTCCAACTTGAAAAAGGGATTGTACTTTGTTCAAATCAACGGAGAGATTACCAAGAAATTAATGATTCGATAATGAAAAAAATTGCTAGTTTCATTTTTTTATTGACGCTTTTAAGTTGCGACAACGAAACTGCTAATAATGGTAGTGAACCGATTATTGGCGAGGTTGTTTTTTCCAAAACTTTTGGTGGCAGCTTAGATGAGAAAATAAATGGTGTTGTTGCGACACCCGACGGCGGTTGTATCGTAATTGGCGATACCAATAGTTCAGATGGAGATGTGTTCAAAGAGCATGAGAAAAATGAAATTTGGATAATCAAACTTGATTCCAATGGTGAAAAAGTCTGGAGCAGAACCATAGGTGGTTCAGACAACGACTTTGGTTACAGTATCGTTGCCACTAATGACGGTAACTTTGCAATCGCAGGTTACAGTGCAAGTAGTGATGGAGATGTTCCCGGCAACATCGGAATGCACGATTTCTTTATTGCAAAAATAAATGGTGATGGCGCGCTTCTTTGGAGCAAAAATTATGGTTTTATGAGCCATGATCACGCGCACAAGATTATACAAACACGAGATGGCGGCTTTTTTGTTGCCGGATTTGCCGATTATACCGGCATTGAAGATACAGGACAAACCGGCGATAATGGGGAAGGCCACTCCATGAAAGCAGCGGCTCCCATGCATGGTGTTGGAGAGTATTTCGGGATTAGGCTCGATGCAGACGGAAACTTCAAATGGTATCGCTATTTTGGGGGAAGTCAAAACGATCGTGTTAATGATATTGTTGAAGCAGAAGATGGCGGTTTAGTCATGGTTGGCTCATCAGAAAGCAATAATTTTGATGTCATGCACAATCGAGGCAGTTATGATTTTTGGGTGGTTAAACTAGATGCCAATGGAAAACTGCATTGGAAAGAGAATTATGGTGGTAGCGGCATCGATCAAGCCAATAGTATTTGCAAAACAGGAAACAACTCTTACTTGATAGCAGGAAGAACCAATAGCACAGATGGCGATGTTTCAAAAGCAATCGGGAATTTTGATGCCTGGGTTATTCATATAAATGATCACGGCCATCTGATCTGGAACAAAACTTTTGGTGGTAGTGAGTTCGATGTAGCAACTACGATCAAGAAAATAAATAACGGTCATTTTGTTGTGACCGGGAATACCAGAAGTTCCTTTGGAACGCAAACCAACAAAGGCGAAAACGACTTTTGGACATTTGAAATCGATAATAAAGCGAACTCCTCACTCTATTGGCAAAAAACTTTCGGCGGAACTAAGATCGATATGGCGACTGATTTTTTTCAAACAGCAAGCGGTGAACTCGTGATTATAGGTGAATCTCAAAGCAACGATCTAGATGTCGTCCATAATAAAGGAGGCAATGATCTCTTCGTATTAAAACTAAAATGACTAAAGCCGCTCAAATGAGCGGCTTTTTTATGAAGTTGTTGTAACAGATTCAACTTATACTTGTTTTTTGAATTTTCTATTGAAGACGAAATAGGCAATAAATGCCAACAGAATCAGACTCCACAATTGCACTATAAAGGTCAGAATCCACTCGATAATATGCCAGCCGGAAAGCCAAGCATCCGCAATCGCTATGGACAAAGTTGGACGGGATGAATTTTTGATTTGCTTTATAGAGATCCGCGCCTCTCTGAACGAATCTCGCTGGTAAATTTGAATGGCAATTGTGCTAAAATTGATTTGGTCTTCCAATGATAAGTTTTCGATCTTCTTAGAATCGGTTTGATCTGCTTGGTTTCCGAGACGGTCTTCTGCATCAATTATAGATGAAAGTTTGGTTCCTTTCTCGTCAATTGCTTTTTCCAGCCTTTTTTTCTTATTGAGTCCTCTTAATTGCGCCATTTGATTTTGCAATATTTGTAGTGAAACATCATCCGCTTTAATTGATCGAGCATCTAAGAAATCTATTTGCTTTGAAATAGCAGAGATGATTGTGTCGAGTTTTTCATTCGGAACCCTTAATACTAGATTGTTTTTTACAGCATATCGTGTCGTTTCTAATAGACTGTCCTGACTGATTTTGGTTTCAACTTTTTCCAAAATCGTACTTTCTAAATTTGAGTCCACCACAAAACCACCAGATCCTATTGTGGCCTGTTCAATGGCTTTGGTTGCTGTTTCGACATTCTTAACTTGAAACTTGAGATTCGCGGTACGGATAAATTTCTTTTTCTGAATCTTGTTCTGTGGATTGGCCTCATGAGCAGGTGAGACCGTTTCTACTTTTGCTTCTGAAGCAATTTCTTCTGTTGGAGATTCACCTTGTTTACAAGAAAGGAACGCAGAAACAGATAGTACAGCGATTAAAGCTACTTTGGAGATTGTTTGCATAAAATGAAAATTTTAAAATGATTAAAAAAACTACTTGTACTCGGATTTGCACTAAACTAAGTAGGTAATTTTCATTTCATATAGGACATCATTTTAGCTTGTTGAAGTTTTTCCGTTGCAATAAAAAGCGTGCCAATATTTTTTCTTTTTTTATCGTAATTTTGAAAATTAAAATTTGTGCTTTTGAGAACCAAAACTTCAAAATTTATTGCAAATCCTATTCTGTTTAAGCAACAACTGTTGTTTTGGTCTCAAGCATTTCGCGAAGTTGTTTTCTTAGACAGTAATGATCACAAAGACCGTTATTCCAAATATGATTGTGTCTTGGCTGTTGATGCATTTACCTTGCTGAAAACCGATTATCCCAAGGCATTTGACGACCTCAAACAGTATCAGCTTACTACCAAAGATTGGTTATTTGGCTTTTTAACCTACGATCTTAAGAATGATGTTGAAGCGTTAGATTCTGCAAACTACGATGGCTTAGAATTTCCGGAATTGCTGTTCTTCCAACCCAAGAAATTGTTTTTGCTTAAGGGAAATCAATTGGAAATTCAATACCTCGCACTTTGCGACGACGAAATGGAATTGGATTTTTTAGCAATTCAACAAACAGATATTGAATTGTCCTCCGCACTTGACCATCCAATTGAAATCAAGCAGCGCATTGATAAGAATAACTATCTGTATAAAGTCAATTCATTGCTGCAACGTATTCATCATGGAGATATTTACGAAGTGAACTTTTGTATGGATTTTTTCGCAGAGCAGTCGGAAATCAATCCAATTGCGAAATATTTTAAACTCAGTGACCTCTCAAGTGCGCCACAAGCTGTGTTCCTGAAAATAAATAAACATTTTCTATTATCTGCCTCACCCGAACGCTACTTGCAGAAAACCGGTGACCAATTGATATCGCAACCTATAAAAGGTACTTCAAAACGAAGTACTGATCTTGTCGAGGATGAACGTTCGAGGAGCGAATTGGAATCCAATCCAAAAGAGCGAGCCGAGAACATTATGATAACAGATTTAGTCCGCAATGACCTTTCAAGAACAGCTCAAAAAGGCTCTGTATCTGTTGATGAACTTTGTGGTTTATACACTTTCAAACAAGTGCATCAAATGATCTCGACTGTTAGCTCGCGATTGAACCCCGATTTTACGGCCGTTGATGTCCTAATAACGTCATTTCCAATGGGAAGTATGACGGGAGCTCCTAAAGTTTCTGCCATGAAAATAATAGAAGAAGTAGAAGAGTCTAAAAGAGGTTTGTATAGCGGCGCAGTGGGTTACTTCAGCCCGGAAAGCGATTTTGATTTTAATGTGGTTATTCGAAGTATATTGTATAATCAAGAGAAAAAGTATGTTTCGTTTTCTGTGGGAAGTGCCATCACCGCACTATCAAATCCGGAGGAAGAATATGAAGAATGTCTCTTAAAGGCGCACGCTATGTTCAAGGTGCTGCAATAATTTGATTCAAATGAGTACTTTTGGCTATGCGTAAGAAATTTGAAGAACATTTAGCTCACAATTTTCCCTTTATCAAGAATAAGAAGCTCTTACTTGCCATCAGCGGTGGTATTGATAGTGTCGTCATGTTTCACTTATTTCAAAATACCGCTTCGCAGATTTCGATAGCGCATTGCAATTTTCAGTTGCGAGGAAAGGAAAGTGACGATGATCAAAAGTTTGTAGAAGAATTGGCTGCACGACATCACGTTCGTTGTCATGTTGTCGTCTTCAAGACTGAAGCCATAGCCAAGCAAATAGGCATGTCTATACAAATGACAGCCCGGGAACTCCGTTATCATTGGTTTACTGAACTGGTCGAAATAGAACATTACGACTATATAGCAACCGCCCATCAAGCCGATGATAATGTTGAAACTTTTTTTATCAATTTACTCCGAGGCACAGGACTCGATGGATTGGTCGGAATTCCACCAATCAACGATAAAGTTATTCGACCCTTATTGCCCTTTGGCAGAGAGGAAATCGAAGCTTATGCAAAATCAATGAAGCTGACTTGGCGCGAAGATAGTAGCAATGCCTCATCAAAGTATGTTCGCAATCAAATCCGACACGATATCCTACCTATTTTAAAATCGATTCGGCCGGATTTCTTACAATCATTTCATAAGACGCAATCATTCCTTCAGGAAACCAAAGAAATGGTTGAAGACGCGTCTGCCATAGTTTATGAGGAGGCTGCCCACGAAGTTGATGGCTGTCTTGAAATTGATTTGAATAACTTGATGCGTTTGCCCAATTATAAATCTTACCTTTTCCATTGGCTCAAAGATTACGGTTTTACAGATTGGCTGGCTATTCATGAGCTTGTGAGCGGTCAATCTGGTAAGGTAATCTACGGTGATTCTTGTCGACTGATTAAAGATAGAGCCAAACTAATTCTGTGTCCAAACGACACCGATGAATTTGCTATTTATCACATCGAAAAAGGACAACAGGAAGTTAAGATTCCCTTAAATATGACTTTTTGCAAGGTAAATGACATTTCACCGGTTTCAAATTCAAGTATCTTTGTCGACGAAGATAAGTTGAAGTTCCCGCTACAAATAAGGAAGTGGATAGAAGGAGACAGTTTTCAGCCTTTTGGGATGAAAGGGGATTCAAAGAAGGTCAGTAAGTTGCTCAAAGACCTCAAACTATCTTTATTCGAAAAAGAAGCGGTTTGGTTACTTTGTTCCGACAATCAAATTGTATGGGTTGTTGGGATTAGGGCAGACGAACGGTTTAAAGTGCAAGATTCGACCAAAAATATAGTAAACATTTCAGTACATCAATGAAACAAATATTCTTCTTACTAACGTCATTTCTATTTTTTGCAAATACGAATTCTCAAATACTTGATCCGGTTAAATGGAAAAGTTCTATTGAGAAAAAATCAAGTCG
>CANHBE010000073.1 GCA_947458575.1 Flavobacteriaceae bacterium
AATGTGACCAAAACCTTTATTAAGTTTACTCTTAGCGGAATATGAGAAACCATTAGCATCACAAAGAAAATAACAAAAGCTACCATAAATCGAATTTCCGGTACGGTGCAAATCAAAAAAACAGCTTGCACTATCATCGTCAAATAAATAAACCAATAGACTTTCTTTTGTTCTCTTTTGTACAAAAAGATAGGAGTGAGAACGATTAGTGAGATGGTTAGAAATCGACCAATTCCTTTTATCGGCCTTTCTATTAGTGCATTAAAAAGGTCTGTAAATGAGGAATTATGCAGAGCGTTTTGCTTCAACGAGACCAGTTCAATCATTTCAGATCGGTTCCACCAGAAGTCATAACTGGCTTTTGGAATAGACATTTCAGTTCTACAACTTTCGGCGAAAAGTGCTGACGGGTATAGTGGGTAGCCACTGAGAATAACATTCTTCGCAATGAAAAGAAATAAAACAAGAAAGGCAATTGTGATTCCTGGCCAAAATTTCAATGCGATTTGACGTTTATTGAAACAGTAGAAGAGAAAAGGTAAAAGAACTATTGGCAAGGTAGCAATCTTGATATATACAATAAATGATGCAATAATTGACAGAATAACGAATGAAGCAAGATTCGGTTGCTCGCTATGGTCAATAAGGATTCGGAAAAGGAAGATTGACAAGATAATCGCAGGTAAATCCGGTGATGGAGCACCGGTAATTGGCAAAAGAAATAAGAGGAAGATTGACAGTAATCCGAAACCTAAATCAGAGGTTTTTCTAGTTTTTAAATAGGCCTGCAACGCATCGATTGAAAAGGCGATACCCAATATCAAGCAAAAGCCATTAAGATCATTAAATTCTGCCGTAAGAAAGGTAAATGAAAATGCACTTTGCAAAATATGCCAGCCGGAAGTCTGTACGAAAAAAATATGAAGGTTACCAAGGCCAGGAGTAAAGCCGTATTGGTCAAGCCATTTGATGGTTTGGATGTAGTATGTTTCATTATCGATTAGATTGTGACTAGCGGATGTGTAGAATACGATCAAAAATGTTGTCAATGCTAGAAAGAGCTTCAGGCTTTTATCGAGTGCTTTTGATTTTACAAAAATCGAACGATAAACTGACCAAAGAGAACTATTATATCTGACCATTATCCACAATTGAATGAGCAATAGTGACAATTGAAATTCCCAATTAAGTCTCCCAAAAATGGCCCAAATACTAGCAGCCATTGTAATGAAAAACATGCCAAGAACGATAGTAATGGTAGAACCAGCTTCTTTGATGTTCAGTAGCTTTCGAAATGCAAATCCGAAGTTAAAGAAGGTTATACCCATGTAGCAATATAGTAGTCCTACAAGAAGCATATCGCTTAGGTGGAGATTTTCCCATCAACCATGACCAATTTTCTGTCAGCCATGTTGGCAAGATCTTCATTGTGCGTCACAATGACGAAGGTTTGTCCGAATTGATCACGTAAGTCGAAGAACAATTGATGTAGTTTTTCAGCTGAGACAGTGTCAAGGTTTCCCGAGGGTTCGTCTGCGAAAATAACTGCAGGCTTGTTAATTAAGGCTCTCGCAACCGCCACTCGTTGTTGTTCTCCTCCGGAAAGCGCATTAGGTTTGTGATGAAGTCGCTCTGAAAGTCCAAGAAAGTCAAGTAACCTTTTGGCTTCCGTTTCGGTTTCAGCTTTGTTTTTATTGGCTATAAATGCTGGTATACAGACATTTTCCAGGGCAGTGAATTCCGGTAATAATTGATGAAACTGAAAAATAAATCCTAAATGTAAATTTCTAAATTGAGAAAGTGCTTTGTCATTCAATCGTAGAACGTCTTGTCCATTGATTGAAAGCTCTGTATCTGCAGAATCGGCTGCACGGTCAAGCGTGCCAAGAATTTGTAACAAGGTTGTTTTACCGGCACCAGATGCACCGACAATTGACACAATTTCACCTTCGCTAATATTCAAATCTACGCCTTTCAGAACCTGAAGCTGATCGAAGTTTTTAGTAATTTTTTTAGCGTGAATCATGGCGAATTGTTTCGACAAAGAAACAAAGTTTTTTTAGATTTTTTGAATACAACGAAGACGAAAAGACAGAACTAGAGATAGTCATCAACGCGAACTAATAAATAAAAGTTAAATTACCTTGTCTGTTTAATTTTTTGCTACTTTTGTTAAACAAAATTATAAATGAGAGTGGTAGATTCAATTGGTAAAAGTAGTCAAGTTGAAACAAATGATGTTACGGAGATTATTTTGGCCGGCGGCTGCTTCTGGTGTACTGAAGCTGTTTTTTTACAGTTGGAAGGTGTGATAAATGTAAAGTCCGGGTATATAGGAGGTCGAACCGTAAATCCAACTTACAAAGAAATATGTTCGGGAGAAACAGGACATGCTGAGGCAGTTCAAATACGATATAATCAGGACAAAATTAGTTTTGAAGATTTACTGCATGTATTTTTCTCAACACATGATCCAACCACTTTAAACAGGCAAGGAAATGACATTGGCACGCAATATAGAAGTGAAATTTTTTGTGTTGATGAGCAACAAATGTCAGCTGCGAAAGAATACATCAGCAAACTCATGGCTTCACAGATTTTCGCCAAACCCATCGTTACTAAAGTTTCGTTGGCTTCGCACTTTTATGTTGCGGAAGATTATCACCAGAACTATTACAATCAAAATAAATCACAAGGCTATTGCGAATATGTAATCACACCCAAAATAGAGAAGTTAAGTCACCTATTTTCGTCTATGCTGAAAGATTAACACCCATCACTAAAGAAAAAAAGCTATGAATACACTTACTGAACAAGAAATTTTTGAAATAATAGGTGACGAGCATCAAATGTCGTCTGCAGATACACCACTCCGCCCAGATGCTTTTGTAAAATCAGATGAGCAGAAAAAGGCAACAATCACCAAACACTTTCAAATCATAATGGAGGAGTTAGGTCTTGATATGACCGACGATAGTCTGCGAGGCACGCCACACCGAGTAGCTAAGATGTTTGTTGAGGAAATTTTCAGCGGATTGGATCCAAAGAACAAACCAAAAATTTCTGTTTTTGAAAACTCCTATCAGTACGATAAGATGTTAGTGGAAGCCAACATCACATTTAACTCCACTTGTGAACATCACTTTCTGCCGATTATTGGAAAGGCGCACATTGGTTATGTGTCTAGCGGTAAAGTTATTGGACTTTCAAAATTGAACAGAATTGTAGATTATTATGCACGTCGACCACAAGTGCAAGAACGAATGATCATGCAAATCTTTAATGAATTAAAGTCGGTGTTAGATACCGAAAACGTAATAATCGTCATTGAAGCTACTCATTTGTGCGTTTCAAGTCGCGGCATTAAGGACGAATCAAGTTACACTTCAACACTGCAATACGGTGGAATGTTCAACGAAAAAGAAAATCGAAATGATTTCTTCAATATGTTGAAATCTGAAAAATAAGTAGTGCAAAACTAATTGAAATGCGCCTCTGTATAGAGGCGTTTTTTATTTAGGATCGTTTTCTCTTGGCAGCAAAAATCCCAATTTCATGCTCCTCAGCATTTTCTTTTCAAACGCCCAAAAGAACCTAAACTGACCAAATAAAAATCCAATAGCAACCAAAAGGACTTGGTAAATCGGAAAAATCAATAACAACCGAATAGGGGTAAACCAAAATCCTAAATCTTCTTTTGTGATTCCAAGTAGCAAACAAAATGGTTTTGATAACCAAGCGGATGTCGAACCGGTAATCGCAAAAACGACAAGAATGATTGTGAGTTGGAAATTGGATTGAATTCCCCAGCGCTCTTTAAGACTAGCCATATCTATTTATTGCATGCAAATATAGTTTAGAAATCAATCACAATCGCTGTTTGTATCGACTTTGAAAAAAGATAAAATAATGATACAAAAGATAGTTTACTTCATAACCGTAGTGAATATGACTGTAATAATCTATTCTCATATCGTATAAGTTCGGATCAAAACGATAGGGCTGGGCGACGCGATTATTCCATTCTGTGACAAAACGGATGTTCCTATTTTCTAAAAAGATTAATGAATAGTAGTTTCTGGGTTTTTGCGTAGTCAACCAAGCGTGGAATCCTGGCTCAAAAATAATCAGTTCGTACTGAAGTGAGTCGTTAGCAATCCTAATTGTATCTTTTTTCACGGATGAAAGACTTGACTCTGCAGTAGTTGAACTCACTATTGTTTTCTTCTGTGAGCAACAGCAAATCAAAAGCAAAATAATTAATGAAATCGCTAGATTCTTCATGTCTATTTCTTTGCCTAAAGTTAGCAAATGCATCTTCTAATTACGTTAACAAAAGTATTTTTAACAAAAAAAGCCAAGCAAAACACCTGACTTTCCTATCTATTTTGATAAGTAATTTCGCCTACTTTCCAAATAATTTTCCGAGAAATCCTCCAATTCCGCCCTTCTTAGTAACAGCTGCCATGGCATCACTCATATCGACTTTCCCATCTGCATTTTGATCCAAACCAAATTGACCGCCGTATTTTGAGACCGCATCCATTAAGCTTGAGTTGCCGTTGCCACCTGAAATGGCTTTGACCAAGTCTGAAACTTCAAATCCTTTATAATTCGGATCTTTAGCATTTCCGATCAATGAGCCAATAACTTTTGGTAGCATATTCTCTGAAACTCCCGCGGCAGTATCACTGCTTAATCCGAATTTTTGACCCAAATTTGCGCTGAGGTGCTCGGTCAATTTTTGCACTATAGGATTATGGGAATCGACAGATGATTTTCCTTGAATCAAACCTGCCAAATCTGAGACATTTCCTTGAGCTACCATATTCTTCAGACCGTCTAGAATTGAATTGCTTGCCTCATTCATGACGGCCTCATTTTGTTCATTTGGGATTGCATTATTCTTTACGACAGCCTCTTGTCCATACTGCTGTACTAATTGGGTTAATTGTTCAAACATAGGTTTTGAGTTTTAATTAGCGATCAAATTTAATATAATTCACAGTACAAATGGAAATGCTAAAATTTGCTATTTAAAAAATAGCCACGAATTCACGAATTTAAAAATTAATTCGTGCATTCGCGGCTTTAATTTTTTACGAGACATCAAAGAAGAAATGTCAATAGGTAAAATCCGTCTAATCAGCGTGAAAAAATACTTACACTCTTTCCGATTTCAGAATACTACTGATTTGCTCGGCTAGTTCGGTTCCTATTCGATCCTGAGCTTCCATGGTTGCTGCGCCGATGTGCGGTGTTAGCGAAATTTTGGGATGCATTAGAATTCTAATTTCAGGTGTTGGCTCATTTTCAAAAACATCTAATCCGGCAAAAAGTACTTTGCCTGAATCTAACGCTTCGATCAATGCAACTTCATCAATGACACCACCACGAGAGCAATTGATGATTCCAACATTGTCTTTCATGGCAGCAATTTCATCTCGACCAATCACGTAACCCTCTTGAGCAGGAACATGCAACGTAATAAAATCGGCATGTTTGAATAAATCTTCAAGAGATTCTGTAACGATATCTACATTGATAAATTGGTTATTGTAAAAGTCAACTCTAATCTCAGCATTATCCACATATTTGTCTGCTGCAATCACTTTCATCCCAAGTCCCAACGCCATTTTTGCTGTAGCTTGACCAATTCGACCAAAACCAATAATTCCGAGCGTTTTTCCTCGCAGTTCGATCCCGTTAGCGTAGGCTTTTTTCAAACCGTCAAAATTTGAATCACCTTCCAATGGCATATTTCTGTTTGAGTCTTGCAGAAAGCGAACACCACTAAATAAATGCGCAAATACCAATTCGGCAACGCTTTCCGAGGATGATGCCGGCGTATTTATAACATGTACGCCTTTCGAACGAGCATATTCCACATCAATATTGTCCATGCCGACGCCTCCACGACCAATGATTTTTAATCCGGGACAAGCATCAATAATATCTTTTCTCACTTTTGTAGCGCTTCGTACCAATAGGACAGCAACATTGTTTGCGTTGATGTAATTCGCAACTTGTTCTTGCGCAACTTTTGAGGTAATCACTTCAAATCCATCTTTTTCTAAAGCAATTCTTCCGCTTTCAGAAATTCCATCATTGGCTAATATTTTCATTATTGTTTAATCGTTAATTCGTTTATTTGTTTCATCGTTTTTTCTAGGAGCTAATCCTGCTATCCGTTCCAATCTTTTCTAAAACCCTTTCAGAGTTCAAAACTCTGAAAGGGTTTTACAAAAGGATTTCCACTGCTATCAGGGCTAGGGCACTTCATTAATTATCAAATGTTAACTAAAATTTCATTCCAGAAATCTTAGCTTCAAAATCTTGCATTACCTCTACCAAAACTTGCACACTTTCTTTCGGCAAGGCGTTATACATAGACGCTCTATAACCTCCTACAGAGCGATGTCCTGTGATTCCTGAAATACCAGCTTCTTTCCATAAAGTATCGAATATGGATGCATGTTCTTCATTCTCAAGTAGGAAAGTTGCATTCATCACTGAGCGATCTTCTTTTGCTACGGTTCCTTTGAAATAAGGATTACGATCAATTTCATTGTAAAGCAACTCCGCTTTCGCATTGTTTTCGATTTCAATCGCAGCAATGCCACCTTTTTCTTGCAACCATTTCAGCGTCAGCAAAGATGCGTATACAGGGAACACAGGCGGCGTATTGTACATACTTTCCGCTTTGATGTGTTTTTGATAATCTAGAATTGCCGGAATAGCGCGACCGGTTTTGCCCAGTATTTCTTCTTTTACAATCACTAAAGTTGTTCCTGCCGGTCCCATATTTTTCTGCGCTCCTGCGTAGATGAGGTCAAATTGTGTAAAATCAATGACACGGGAGAAAATATCTGAACTCATATCACAAACTACAGGAATATCTGTTTTTGGAAAAGATTTCATTTGTGTTCCAAAAATGGTATTGTTGCTTGTACAGTGGAAATAATCTGCGTCTGCAGGAATGTCAAAATTCTTAGGAATATGGGTGTAATTATCACTTTTTGAGGATGCGACAACCACAGTTTCACCAAAGGCTTTGGCCTCTGTAATGGCGTTACTTGCCCATGTTCCAGTATCTAAATACGCTGCTTTTCCATTTACTTTCATCAAGTTATAGGGCACCATTAGAAACTCTAAACTAGCACCACCACTCAGAAACAACGCTTGATATCCTTTGCCGGTCAAACCGAGCAAATCAAGAGCTAACGCTCTGGCTTCCTCCATGATGGCAATAAATTCTTTCGAACGATGCGAAATTTCTAAAATAGATAAACCGGAATTGTTATAGTCGAGAATTGCAGCTGCTGACTTCTCAAAAACCTCTTGTGGTAATATGCATGGACCAGCACTGTAATTATGCTTCTTCATAGTGTCTGTTATCATAATAAAAAAATTTAGCCGCAAATTTCGGCAATAGGGTTTTAATTACCGAGTTTATTTGCAATTTATTAGCAGGATGTTATTAACAAAAACGATGTAGTATGGATGCGTTAACTATAGTTCAAGCAAAAATTTTATCGTGTCAACACCGTCTGCGTAGTCCCATAATTTAGGCTTTTGTGTCGATCCAAAAGGAATGCTGTTTCTTAGCAAATTATTAGATACAATGCATTGAATACGATCTTGATCTGCAATTAATCGGTTTTCAACTTCCTCAAGATGGTTGTAGTATTCGTAAAAAACACTCGAAATTGGCGATGCATAGCTCGTATCTTCTTTGATGGTGAGAAATCCGTTGTCCAACAACTTAAAATTACTCATCAAAAAAACCGCTTTGTTGTAGTCGTAATTGTTTGCATATTTTTCATAATGAATCACGTCTTGATAAGAAAACATTGCTTCAAAAAATGCAGTAAAATCATATTCTTGTGGCACGAATATTTTGGAAACATTGCGGCATCCTAGTCCGAAATAACGGAAAATATCATCACCCAAAGCAATGAGAAGGTACTTGGTTTCCTTTCCATCTAAAACCGCAACAGAATTTCTCGATTTACGAATGATGCTAGGTTTATGTTTGAAATAGTACTCGAAATAGCGCGCCGTGTTGTTGCTTCCTGTTGCAATCACAGCATCAAAATTTTCTAGTTTCCCGTCAACAAATTTGATTCTTGTTTGTAATTCAGGCGCTACAGCAATGAGGTAATTCGCCAGAAAAGGAAGTAAATGCTGATCGTTCGACGAAGTCTTGACCAACGCTTTATGCCCCGAAATCAATACGGAAAGAAAATCATGAAAGCCAACCAACGGGATATTTCCTGCCAATATCAATCCAACCGTTTTACTTTTGTTTGGAGTTGAATGCTCAGAAAATTCATAAGATGATAACCACTTGGTCAAATTCTCTTCCGTCAAAGCTTCTGCCCAAGATCGAATCGCAAAATAGACCTGTGATTCTGTGTACCAGCCATTATGGGATTGTGATAATTGAATCAAATTGACAAAAGCATCAAAAAACAAATCATTCCGCAAAACGTGTTCATTTTTATGATTGGCATTTTCAGAAAACTGTGAAAGAAATTTACCCAGTTCAACGAAAGCCCGTATTTTATCAATTTGTAACATTTGTTTACTTGTATATAAATTGTTTTGATTGTACTTTTGCGCAAAAATAAACTATTATCAGCTATATGCAATGATCGCACTATATCTGAGACAGTCATAGACAATAAAGTAAAAAAAATGGCAATAATTATAACTGACGAGTGTATCAATTGCGGAGCATGTGAGCCGGAATGTCCGAATACAGCCATATATGAAGGCGCTGACGATTGGCGTTACAAGGACGGAACCAAACTGAAAGGCAAGGTTATTTTACCTGACGGAACGGAGATTGATGCAGAGGCTGCACAGACACCAATTTCAGATGATATCTACTATATTGTACCAGGAAAATGCACCGAATGTAAAGGCTTCCACGAAGAACCTCAATGTGCTGCTGTATGCCCGGTAGACTGTTGTGTCCCTGACGAGAATCATGTGGAAAGTGAAGAAACCCTGCTCAATCGGCAAGCCTTTCTACACAACCAATAAGACAACAATCCCGACCACTGTGTCGGGATTTTTTTTGAATTTTCAGACCTATTTTTATACATTTAAGCGAATTTTTTTTATCGATTCGTAAATTATTTTGATTCTTTTGTAGTAGGTTTGTTAAAATTACAAGATTTATGCGGACTAGTTTATTGGTTGCGTTTCTTTCAATTTGTTCATTACTCGCTTCTGCGCAGAAAGTAGATAAGATTCTCATCATCAAGGATCAAGATACCAATTTACCCATCGAAGACGTAACCGTTACCATACTCAAAACCCGTCAGAATCTGCTCAGCAACAAAGAAGGTATCGTTGCCTTTGAGCTGAACGGCGCCACAAGCATTCAAATTCGACATTCCTCTTACCTCGGAATTAATATACGTTCAAATACACTGAAAGACAATTCAACTGTCATTTTCTTGCGGAGCAATGTTAACGATCTGGAAGAGATCTTAGTGACCAAGCGGCATCCACAGAAAATTCTAGCTTCCTTGATAGAAAATTCCAAAAATCAACTTACGGTCCCAGCAAGATTAAAGGTGTATTCCCGTGAGTTTTTTAAGTTGAATGGAAAGTACTCGTACTATAATGACGGATTGATGAATTTTCAGCTGCTAGACAAATCGAAGAAAGTCAACACAGTATTGTTGGTAGAACAGAATCGTTCTACTAATCTCGTGGAAGAAGAAATATCTGCCGATTTGCTGGGTTATAATTTGAATGACATTATGGAAAACTATTACAATTTCAAATATTTGAATCTTTTGCTAACAAGCGAGGCAAAAAGGGAATATGATTTTGTTATTAAAGTGTATTCGAAAAACAGAGATTACAATGTTATTAGTGCTGTGCCACTAGAGAATGCAACCGGAATGTTAGATGATTTTTTAATTATTTATGATCCTAAAAGGAAAATTATCATTGAGGTAAGTTCGTTTGTGTCGCCAATGGTTCTGTCCAAAATCCGTGAAAAGTCAAGTAATGGCGCGCGAAACATCAATAAATCTTCCTTTAAAACCATCTATAAGTATCAAAATAACAACTATTATCTGCTTAGTTCAAAAGAGGAAATTGGCTTTGAAAAGATTGAAAAGAATCAGAAAAAGGACATTGAGGTGCGAAACTATTTTGTCACAACAAATTTTAGTACACAAAACTTCATTTATAAAGACACCGAAGTCTATAAAGACAAAACACTCTACAACAAAAAAGACGTCATTCTCACAGATTATTGGAATGACTCCGGACTCGTCGCAACCGAGGAGGAAAAAGAGATTGTCAACTACGTCGAGAAAGTGCGTGAATAGTCCAATTTATGCGCGTCGCATTTTTTCGTATCCGACAGAGACATTGTGCAATTAGAAACATTTTTAAACTTATATTTGCACACTTTTAAAAAAAACAACAATGAAAGCTGGAATTGTCGGATTACCCAATGTCGGAAAATCAACCTTATTTAATTGCTTGTCAAATGCGAAAGCACAGAGTGCTAACTTTCCGTTTTGTACAATCGAACCCAACATCGGAGTAGTCAGTGTTCCTGATCCGCGGATCGAAAAAC
>CANHBE010000074.1 GCA_947458575.1 Flavobacteriaceae bacterium
AAACTGTCGTTGATGACACCTAAATAGTTTTTCATTATTGTGGTTGCAATATCGTAATGCAATGTTTTTTGATAGTACTTCTTCGCGGGTTTCGAAGCGTCGAATATCATAAAGGGAACATCAATTTGATAATGAGAAAAATTGCCGCCGTGTTGCCAATACCCTTTTTTATTGTCATTAAATTCTTGACCGTGGTCTGTTGTAATCACAATAATTGTACTCTCCAATAAACCTTTATCAGTGAGCTGTTGCAAAACTTTACCTATCAAACTATCAATGTAATGCAGTGAGTTTTTGTAGCGATTGATCAAAAGCACTGGATTGTAATCTTCATCTAGATCGAGATAGTTGACCACCGGTAAAGATGGTTTAAATGCTAAGGAATAATCTGCCGGATAGTCAAATCCGTGCGCTGAATCATAAAAAAGGAATCCAAAGAAAGGTTGCTTTGGGTTTAAACTGTCTAAACCTTGCAGCCATAAATTATTGATTTCAAGATCTCTTTCGGCAGGTTTGTCTCCTTTGCTATACAAGCGCAGGTTTGGTATTCCGGCAAAAACATTCCTGTTGAATGGCGGATTCTCCAGATTGGAACTACTCAATATCTTGAACTGGTAATCTTGTTTTTGCAACTCTTTCGTTAAAACCGGCGCAATTTGCTGTCCGGTAAATACGTCATAATACGTTGCCGGTATGCCATACATCATCGAAAAAATGCCTCCGGTTGTCATATTCGACCCGCTGAGATGATTTTCAAAAACTTGACATTTCTTTGAAAATTCGAAAATATTTGGGGTGATATCTTGCGTCATAAAACCGTCACGCCATGTGTCGATGACGAGATAAAGTATATTCTTTTTGGTAGTTGGCGCTATTGATTTAATTGCATGCAAAGGATAGTGAACACTATTTTCTGTCGACGCCACTTCCATCTGTTCGTTTCGCCGCATTTTTTCCAAATCTACTAGGCCGAGATCCATCATTAACTTGTCGGCAGTCAATGGAAAAAAAACAGGAAAGACGTTTTTTATCTGTGTAACTGGTCGATAGTAATTTGCATCTGACCATGCGTAAATGAGATGCGTACAAAGTGTAAAAACCAGAAAGCCAATCATCGTTGCTTTAACTTTCAATTCGTTTTTTTTAGTTAAAATCTTTCTTGATAGGTAGAAAAACAACAATTGAACAAGAACCAAAGTAACAACAAACACCATGGACATGATTACATTCACCGCTGAGAATTGAAATATATCAGAAGATCGCTTACCAAAAACCAGTTTTAGTACAATAGGAGAGATGTGATATCTGAATTGTTCGAAAATTAAAGCGTCGAGTTTTACAACAAGAAGCAAAACTGTCGAAAGAAAAATGTTGACACCTTTTGCGATGTTTGCCGATTTACTGAAATGTAAAGCTAGCAGACTGAGAAGCAGCGGCAAAATCCCAATGATGAAAAAATGACTGAAAGTAGTGATGATGAGATAGATCTTGATAAAAAATCCATCTATATTTTCTAGGAAAGTGATATACTGAAGTGAAATTATAAATAAAAGTATCAGATTGAAAAGGAAAACCAAATAGAGTTGTTTGGTTGTTTGCATTTTTTCTCGCTGCATCTTAATGGAATCAGTTTTATTTGAAAGGCAATTCTTAATGGAACAATGCTGCTTTCAACTCTTAAAAAGGTTGTACACAGGACAAAATATGTAAATCTTCTTCGTCTGAGCAAAACAGGCAGTAAAAATAATGAATTAATTGGATAAATATAATGCAATGCCTACTTTTGCTTTCTGATAAAAGTCCTCAATGCTACTACAGATAAATCCGAAATACCTCAGTTTTCGATCAACTTTGGAGGATCAATTAGGTAATTTTGACAATTCGGGAATGCCGTTTGTTAATGGTCAACGAAACAAGATCCGCTTGTTTGAATTGGGTTCGACAACAATCAATATCAAGTCATTCAAAATCCCAAACCTAATCAACCGTGTCGCTTATCGTTTTTTCAGAAAGTCTAAAGCAAGACGCTCTTTTGAATTTGCTAATAGATTGTTAGATAACGGTATTGCAACGCCTCATCCCATTGCTTTTGCAGAGGAATTAACGCTATTTGGACTACGACGAAGTTATTATATTTGTGAGCATATTGATGTTGACTTGACTTTTCGTGAATTGGTAGAAGTTGAAAACTACCCGGATTATGAAGTAATTTTGCAACAGTTTATTCGTTTTTGTTTCCAGCTTCACGAAAAAGGTATTGAATTTCTCGATCATTCTCCCGGCAACACTTTAATCAAGAAAGTAGGTGAGGGCGTTTACGAATTCTATCTAGTTGATTTGAACCGAATGAATTTCCACGCCAACATGGATTTTGAAAGCCGAATGAAGAATCTATCTCATTTGACTCCTTTAAAATCGATGGTATCGCAGATGAGCAAAGAATATCATAAGCTTTATCCGACAGAATCAGAAAGCAAAATTTTTGATCGCATGTGGTTTTATACCGATGGCTTTCAGAAAAAATTTCACAAGAAAATTCGTTTGAAGAAAAAATTAAAGTTTTGGAAATAAACTACTTCCGTCTATTCATTATTTCCAGTTCACGATAACGGACATATACGCTGAGCGCATTCAGGTAACAAATAGTCAGACCTTTTTTACCGTCAAGAAAGCCCAATCTCACAATAAATTGATAGAGGAATTTATAGGCCGGATGGAGATAAAAGTGGTAAAAATTAGGTCGAATGCCTTTTGCATATTCTTCTTTGGCTTTCAATTTGCCATAGCTAACCATCTTGCTTTTATACGATTCGTAATCCGTGTATGAAAAGTGAATCAGTTTATGTTTCAATTTCCCGACTTTGCCATTTACTTTGAGTTTTTCGTGTACCAATCGTTCCGTTACATATTCAGCTTTGTCTTTTTTGAATAGTCGAAAGATCTTATCTGTCTGCCAACCACTAAAATTAATTTTTGTGTTTTCAAACATGAAAATTCTGTAAAATAGATAGGCTGATGCTGTTTCCGGTTGTTGAATGGTCTCAATAACTTCTTCTTTAAGTTCATCGGTAAATCGCTCATCGGCATCGATAAATAAAATCCACGGATTCTTCGCACAGGTAATGGCAAAATTTCGTTGCGAACTATAGTCAACAAATGTATGTTGCACCAGTTTGGCTTTCGGAAATGCATTGACTAACGCAACTGTATTGTCAGTGCTGTAGGAGTCAACAACCACAATCTCATCGGCAAAATCAATATCGTAAAGGACTTCTTCTATATGCTTTTCTTCGTTAAAAGTAATAATTAAGGCACTTAGCGGGAGGCGAATTGGACTAATTGACAATGCACTTATCTCGGAATTGTTGCTTAAATTATGATCTAAAAACTGGTCCAATTGTTTGAGGAACAGCTCAGGTACAAATTTTTGATACAATCGCGGTGTTTCATCTTTGAGAGATCTTTCATTTAATCGCTCAAAAGGCTTAGGCAAGAAATCTTTGAGATGCACTGAAACCTGAGTAATACCATCTTCAAATGTTGACCAGATCTTCTTTTCTATCCACGGTGAAAAAATGATAAAAGCCGGTTTATTCAGTGATTTAGCAAGATTGATGGCACCTCCGTCGTTTCCAATAATCATATCGCAGCCATTCATAATGGCAATAAATGCACGCAGATTATCTCCTAGCAAATCAAAGTAAATTTTCTGTTTTGTTGTTTCGCTGCATTTGTCATAAACCATCTTAGCCTGCTCAATTTGCTTGGGAAAATAATTGAACAAAATATTGACGTCATAATGTTCTCCAATATGATTGACAAGCTGCGCCATGTAGTCTAGTGGGTATGTCTTTGACTCGTCGCTGCCAATCAGACTGATCATTATGGTCTTTCGATTTTCCTTAACACCATTTGTTTTGAAGAGCGTTTCTGCTAATCTTGTTTCATTCTCAGTCAAATATAGCTTCGGATAAGGATCAACTTCAATTGGTAATTGCAGCGGTTTCAACAGGGAAAGTCGACGCTCTATCGCTAATCCAAGATTTGTTCGTGGAAAGGAGAGAAAAGGAATATTGTCCGTGTACAAGAAATTTCTCCCGGGTTTCTTGTAGGAAATTCTCCTTTTTGCCCCGCTGAGTAAAACAATAATCCAACTTTCCAATTTTGAGTAGGCATCGATTATGATGTCGTACTTTTCTTTCCTGATTTGCAAAGCTAGTTTTATCAATTCAATACTGCTGCTGCGATGCTTATTTTCAAACATTACAATGTTGTCAATATTCGGATTTCCGTCTAGCACAGAGGTGGTAGATTCATATACTAAATAATCAATTCTCGCCTGCGGGTATGCCTTTTTCAGATTGTTGCACAAGATGGAACTGAGTAGAACGTCACCAATCATCTTCTGTTGAATTACCAAAATTTTCATAACATTTTTTATTTTATGGTCAATTCATCTCTGATTTGTCTGCCTTTGAATGACTGTATATACGCCTTGATAAAGCGCTCCATCTTAGCCAGTTGTGTCTTATTCTCTTTTATCAAATTAACTTTCAAGTATGGATCCCGTTTGAAATTGTACAAGCCAATCGCTTTCTGACCATCAAATGCCAGATAAAAGTCATCATCAATATAATTGTAAACATTGTCTAAATAATTGACCACATAATTTCTGTCTGATCTGAACGACTTGCCGAAGGTCACTACTTGGTCCTTGATGCTAAGGTAATCTATTAAGCTTGGAAGAATATCGATTTGCTGAAAGTTCTTTTTATCAACGCCTTTGAAATTGGGGTTTGAAGGGTCGAAAAACAAAATTGGTATCATAAATTTTCCGACATTCGTTTTATAGATTCCTTTGCCGTAAGCCGAAGTGTGATCTGCACTCAAAACAAAGAGCGTATTTCCATACCAATCCTGCGTTTTTGCTTTTTCAAAGAATTTTCGCAAGGCATAGTCGGTATATCCGATACTTTCATGAATGACGGTGGTTCCCTTCAGAAATTTACCCTTGTATCGCGCAGGAATCTTAAAAGGTTGATGAGAGGTAAGTGTAAAGATGGTCGAAAAAAATGGCTCTTGAAAAGTGCCTAATTTATCGCAGAAAAACTGGAAAAACTCCTCATCATAAACACCCCATTGACCATCGAAATCCGTATCTGTCGGATACTGATCTTTTCCGTAGTAGTCTTCAAAACCTGCAACTTTACAGTATTTGTCAAAATTCTGACTACCATTGAAAGCACCATGGAAAAAACTAGTCTTATAGCCTTGTTTTCTAAAAATTTTCGGAAGTCCATAAACCTTATTCAGTGCATACTCCGATGAAATTAAGGAGTTGTTCATTAAACTTGGAATACTGGACATGATGCTCGGAACAGCGTCTATCGATACTTTTCCGTTAGCAAATCCATTTTTGAAATAATATGATTTTTTGATCAAGGAATCAAAAAAAGGCGTATATCCTTTCCGCAAGTTTTCATCGCCAAAACTCTCTAAAATGATGATAACAACATTCTTTTTCAAAGGAGAAGTCTCTGGAGTATTTCTGAATTCAGGGTTAAAAATGTTGTCTAACTCGTTTTTGCTGTAAAACTTTGGTTCGACCAAAGTTTCTTTTCCACCAATCGATTTCAAGATGCAAAAAGGCGTATTCAAAACCAAAGCAGAGCTACTGATATTCGAATATTCAATGGCATCCACAATCCTAATTGGCTTTGCTTTCAAACCGCCGCGAGCCATAATTACGAAAACAGCCAAGACTCCAAAAAACAAAATTGATTGTTTGAAAATTGTCAGCTTCGTGCGATTTTCTTTACGAATACTCACGACATCCTTTGGCATCAATTTCCAAAATAAAATCGCCACAAGAATTACCAAAGTGGGGATGTACCAAAATTGTATTAGAAACGATGGTAAAAGTCCAGCAATTTCATGTTCCATACCGCGAGCGGTAATAAGATTGTAGGAACTTCTTCTACCAGTGAACTTATAGTACTCAATATCAACGAAGTTTGTTGTGATAACAACTAAATTTACGGTATAAAAAAGAATTCTGATAACCTTTTGGTAGCTTGGAGCATAAATGAATCTGAATGGCATCAAAAATAAAAGGACAAAAATCAGATTTACAAAACCTATAGCCGAGAGGTCGTATACTAATCCACCAAAAAACAACTTCGCATTGATATTGAAAAAGGACGATCGATTAAAAAACAGGAAAAATAGTCGTGCAAGTTGATAAAGGGCAACAACAACAAGTATCCGTTTCCCGAAAATTTTGATTATTTGATAGTAATTGGTCATGCCCTTGAAAAATTATTCTGCTTACACTGCAACATCATATTCTCTCAGGGCATCGTTTAGAGAAGTTTTTAAATCGGTGGATGGCTTCCTCTTTCCAATTATCAGTGCACAAGGCACCTGAAATTCTCCGGCAGGAAATTTTTTGGAATAACTTCCGGGTATCACTACAGAGCGAGCTGGCACGTAACCTTTCATTTCAATTGGTTCTGCTCCGGTGACATCAATAATCTTTGTGGAAGCGGTTAAGCAGACATTTGCTCCTAGTACAGCTTCTTTTTCAACACGAACGCCTTCAACTACGATACATCTCGAGCCGATAAATGCGCCATCTTCGATGATTACGGGAGATGCTTGAAGTGGTTCTAAAACACCACCGATTCCAACTCCGCCTGATAAATGAACATGTTTACCTATTTGTGCACAACTTCCGACAGTAGCCCAAGTGTCGACCATCGTACCTTCGTCTACGTAAGCGCCAATATTGACATAACTCGGCATGAGGATTACTCCTTTAGAAATGTACGCTCCATGTCGAGCAACGGCATGTGGCACAACACGAATCCCTTTTTCAGCATAGCCTCTCTTGAGTGGAATCTTGTCGTGGTATTCAAAAATACCCACCTCGTAAGTTTCCATTTTTTGGATTGGGAAATATAAAACTACTGCTTTCTTGACCCATTCATTGACTTTCCAACCGTTTTCGGACGGCTCTGCTACTCGCAAAGTGCCTGCGTCTAATAGATTGATAACTTCTCGAATGGCGTTTGTGGTATTGGAATCATTTAGCAATTCACGGTTTTCCCATGCTGTTTCAATGATATTTTGGAGTGAACTCATAGTTGAAGAATTTTGGCAAATATAGGATGTATTTTAAAATCGTTTACCTCATTCTTTCATTAAGTTCGAAAGAAAATTAGTCCATATCGGCCAATTGTATCAAACCTTTAGCCGGCTTAAAATTGATCAGAAATCGCTTCGTTTTTGAATACAGGTACATTTTTACATCGTCGATGAGCATTACCGTAATCGGATTTGCTTTATCGTCTTTGCAGAGATATATGACTCCTTTGTCCGGCAAATTAGTTTTGGAAACGATAGTCAGTTGATAACTTCGATCAATATTAAGACTGATCTTATCGGATGTAAATTCAACAATTTGGTCAGATAGCAATTCTGTTTTTCCCCATTCTTGAAAATCATTTCTGGATTGAACCTGATCAAAAGAAAAAACCTTGTGTTGCCCTACGGTGCAGAGTGGAAGCATCGCGAAGACCAGATATAAAAGGCGGTTTAAAGACATTTAAAAGACTTTGGTATTGCAATAACGCATTTTTTTTTGATATGATATTAACAGTAAAAATTAGTTATTAACATTTTTCATATTCAATTTTACGAAGTACAAAGTTCTTTAGAATCTTGAAAAAGCCATGTTAAAAAAGTCATCATGTATCGAATTGCTTAATTAAGTTTCTACACTTATTCTTAATTTCCTTTAAATTTGTGGAAAAAAAAATGCCTCGCATCATTGCCATAGACTACGGACTCAAAAGAACCGGAATTGCAGTTACCGATGAATTACAGATTATCGCATCAGGATTAACGACTGTTCCAACGGAGACTATTTTTGATTTCTTGAAATCATATTTCCAGCAGGAAAACGTGAGCAAAGTACTTATAGGAGATCCGATGCAAATGAATGGTGAACCCTCTGAAAGCGCCACGATAATTGATGGTTTTGCAAATCAATTTAGAATCGTTTTTCCAAACATCGAAGTAGTTCGGGTCGATGAACGATTCACTTCGAAGATTGCCTTTCAAACCATGATTGATAGTGGACTGAGCAAGAAGCAGCGACAGAATAAGGCTTTGCTCGACGAGATTTCTGCAACTATTATGCTTCGAGACTATCTTTCCAGAAAAATGATTTGACTTACGTTGTCTAATCCCGGCAGTAATAAATTTTTGCAAATTATAGAACAAGGTTGAGTCAATGCGTATTTTTTGATTAATTTTGGCGACCACTTTTACACAAAGTGAACTTAAATATCATGACAATGGTTTTACCTATTATAGGTTATGGCGATCCTGTATTAAGAAAAGTAGGGGAGGAAATTTCGCCTAGCTACCCTGACCTAAAAGACATCATTAGCAATATGTACGAAACAATGTACAACGCATATGGTGTCGGACTTGCAGCGCCGCAGGTCGGCATTCCTATTCGATTATTCATAGTTGATACAGCACCTTTCGGAGAAGATATTGATCTTACCGAGGAAGAGCAGTCCTATTTGAAAAATTTCAAAAGAACATTCATCAATGCCAAGATTCTCAAGGAAGAAGGTGATGAATGGGGCTTCAATGAAGGCTGTTTGAGCATACCGGATGTTCGTGAAGATGTCTACAGGAAAGAGACGATTACGATAGCATATTTTGACGAAGATTTTAATAAAAAGACTGAAGTTTTTGACGGACTGGTAGCTCGCGTTATTCAGCATGAATACGACCATATTGAGGGAGTTTTATTCACTGACCGTATTTCCTCACTCAAAAAACAGCTGATCAAAAAGAAACTTCAAAACATCATGGAAGGTAAAACCCGACCGGATTATAAAATGAAGTTTATCGCAAAGAAAGGCAGATAATACAACAATAATTTAAATGTAAACTTTTAATATTTTAAGCAGAAAAATGAATTTAGAAAAAATATTGGCCATATCCGGAATGCCCGGAATCTACTTGCTGAAGTTACAAACTAGAACCGGTTTTATCGCTGAATCTTTATTAGACGGAAAACGAATAACAGTTGGCTTAAGAAGCAATGTGAGTTTACTTAGTGAGATTTCAATATACACTCACGACGCTGAAAAGCCTTTAGCAGAGGTAATGCGCGCCATTGCTGCGAAAGAGAACAATGGTCCTGCAATTTCTCACAAAGAAGACACGGCGAAACTGGTAACCTATTTCAGAGAAGTTTTGCCAAATTACGACGAAGATCGTGTCTATGCTTCTGATATTAAGAAAATCATCAATTGGTACGGCATACTTCAGAGTAAAGGACTTGTTTCTTCGGAAGAGCCAAATACTGCAGAAGAAGCACGTGTTCAAGAAATTGTAAAAGAAAAAGTTGCAGCTGCTAAAGAGGGTAAAAAAGCTGCAGGTGATGACAAGAGCGAAGAGAAAGCGCCGGAAACCAAGTCGACACCCAAAAAGAAAACACCAAAGAAAGATTAAAGCATATTGAAGTTAAAAGATAAGTCCTGTCTCAATGCACGAGGCAGGATTTCTTATTTTTACACCAAGTGAACTGTCTGAAATAATGTAAAGAGAATTTTATGAATTCAAGAAAATTGCAACTGCAGTCTTTTGAGCGTTTGCTGACTATCATGGACGAACTCAGAGAGAAATGTCCGTGGGATAAAAAGCAAACATTCGAATCATTACGCCATCTTACCATTGAAGAAACTTATGAACTGGGCGATGCTATTTTAAATCACAATTTGACAGAAATTAAAAAAGAGTTAGGCGATTTGCTGTTGCATATCGTCTTCTATGCTAAAATTGGAAGTGAGACAGATTCGTTCGATATCGCTGACGTATGCAATGATATTTGTGACAAATTAACTCATCGTCATCCGCACATCTACGGAGATACGGTTGTTGCTGATGAAGAGGAAGTCAAACAAAATTGGGAAAAACTAAAGTTGAAAGAAGGTAAGAAGTCAGTTTTAGAAGGCGTTCCCGCAGGCTTGCCAGCACTCGTAAAAGCGAGCCGGATTCAAGATAAAGTGAAAGGTGTTGGCTTCGATTGGGAAGAACCGCATCAAGTTTGGGACAAGGTACAAGAAGAGTTACATGAACTTCAACAAGAGGTGGCTTCGGGCAATCAGGAAAAGATTGAAGATGAGTTTGGCGATGTTCTTTTTTCCATGATCAACTATGCAAGATTTCTGAATGTGAATCCTGAAGACGCGTTAGAACGTACCAATAAAAAATTTATAAAGCGATTTCAATATCTGGAGAGCAAAGCATCAGAAATAGGAAAGCCACTGATGGATATGACTTTAGCAGAGATGGATGTATTCTGGAATGAAGCAAAGAAACTATAGTGATTCCGCAATGCGACGCAACTTCACGAGGTCTTGAATGATTATTCGCTTGCGGTCAATAGCGATAATGTTTGATTTATTGAATTCCGACAACAATCGAATGCAACTTTCTGTCGCGGTTCCAACCATACCAGCTAGTTCTTCACGAGATAATTGTAAACGCAG
>CANHBE010000075.1 GCA_947458575.1 Flavobacteriaceae bacterium
AACAAGCTGAATACAACATATGTAATAGAAGAAATGAAAATCGCCAACCAAAATCTACTCAATACCATGCTTTAGTTTTTCGTAAATGTAGTTTTTTACCGCAAAGTACACAAAGACTTCGAAAAGTTCACAATGAACAAATCTACAATTACCCTTCGCAAACCTTGCGGTTTAACTTTAAACGTGCAAAATTTCGTCTTCAATCAACAAATCTTCCCGTCGAAATCGGAGGAAAACTTGCGCTACGGCAATGACATCTTTTTCGCAATAAGTGATGATGCGGTCGATGTCTTGATCAACGTAATACACTTGTCCCACTTGACTTCCATCAATATCACCCTTTGAGGTTGGGATTCCCAAAATTTTGGTTAATAGCTTTAAAGAAGTGAAATGTTTGTAATCGCCGAACTTCCATAATTCCAAAGTATCTAGATGCGGCACTTCCCAAGGCTTCTTTCCAAATAAATTGAGCTTATTCGGTATTGCAATTTGATTGATAATCATCCTTCGCGCTATAAAAGGAATGTCAAATTCCTTCGCATTGTGACCGCACAAAAGATGTTGTGCTTTGTCAAAATGATTGTTCATCAGGTTGCTAAAATCTTTCAAAATCTTTTTCTCGTCTCCGAAAAAAGAAGTCACTCTGAAGTTTCGAATGTCACTTTTTAAAGTAAAATAACCTACCGAGATACATACAATTTTACCAAACTCCGCCCATATTCCGGCGCGCTCGTAAAAGTCTTCGGGTGTGTATTCTTCTTTTCTTTGGAATTGGGTTTTGAGTGCCCAAAGCTGTTGCATTTCAGCATCTAATGCGTTGTAGTTTTCCTGTTCTGGAACCGTTTCAATGTCGATAAACAAAATGTTTTCAAGGTTTAGTTTTTCAATCATGGCGTATATAAATTAAATTAAAGAAATCTTGGCTTGTATTATTTCCTTTGTGCTAACATTTTGTATGCTTCGTCAATGTAAACAAAAAAATCATCACTATGCGGACTGTCTTTAGTGCTTGCTTGATGCTGATTACCCAAGCGAACTATAATCAAATCGTCTTGTGGAATTACGATTACGTTCTGTCCCAAATGCCCACGCATATAAAATATCCTCTTGCCTTTATAGTCGCTCAACCACCAACCGTAGCCGTACTCTGGCGACGCTTCAAAACGAGGAGTAATTGACTTTGCAACAAAAGTACTGTCCAAAAGTTGCTGTCCGTTCCACTTACCGAATTGCTTATATAATTTACCAAATCGTGCAAAATCTCTGGCATTGGAAGCAAAACAACAATAGGCCTTGACTATTCCGCCTTCGTGGTCTGTTTGCCATAGCGCTTCATTTTCCGCGCCCATTGGTTCCCAGAAATTTTCGGCAACATAATCTGCTAAGCTCTTTCCTGTTGCTTTCTCGATGCACATGGCGAGCAATTGCGTATTTCCACTCAAATATTTATAGGCCTTTCCGGGTTGGTCAACGCCTCTTAGTCCGAGAATTACACTGGTTAAGTCATCATCAAAATATGCGCGTGTTGTAATCGAAAACGGACTGTAATATGATTCGTCCCAATCTAATCCGGATGCCATCGATGACAAATCACCAACGGTCATATGGGCCGAAGTTCCTGTTTTAAATTGCGGGAAGAAATCTGAAACTTTTTGATCCAGGCTTTTGATTTTGCCCTGCATGATGGCTCTTCCGAGAGATGCAGAAACAATACTTTTGGCCATCGAGAATGAATTCGATTTGGAATTCTTATTGTAATCATCATAGTAGCTTTCGTTCCAAACACTATCATTCTTGATGATTAAAAAAGCAACCGTTCCCAATTTCTTGTGCCATTTTTCAAGTTCCTCAGTAGGCTTTACACTGTTAAAGTCCTTGGCTGTAGACCACGGCTGCGGCTTATGACTTTTGGGAATTGTCCTGTTATCGAATTCTTTATAATCTTGAAGAAATGCGGTTGTATGGCCCTTGAAATAAATCGTGCGAACCGCTTTGATGAGATAATCGACTTGAAATACATAGAGCAAAACAATGATTATTGAGAAAATAGCGATAAGCCAAAGCAGCGTTTTTTTTACGAATTTCATGGGCGTGTAATTTTGTTGCGGTCAATGTCGACACAAAAAACGAATTTACATAAAATCTGTTACGCTTGAATAGCTAATCAAGCAAAAAAGTAGAAATCAATAAATTTGCTTACCGCTTTAATGAAAAGTGCGCTCTAAATGTCTTTTCAACGCCGCCTAATCTATAAGTGACCGTAAACCAATAATCTGTAGAAAACATGGCTTGTCCATTGTATGTTCCGTCCCAACCTGAACCATTCGTACTGATTTGCTTCAGCAGCTTTCCATATCTATCAAAAATAAAAATCTTGGCGTCTGGGTTTAGTCCTTTAATATTCCAAGTATCATTAAAGCCATCGTTATTTGGTGTAAAAAACCTCGGGTAATTTAAAATGGTAACCTCAGCTTTGAGATCGGTGCAGTTTTCTTCATCAATCACGTTTATTTGGTTTTCACCTTCCGATAGATTGTAAAAAATATTTGAAGATTGAAATAAATTGTCATCCAACTGATATAAAAAGGTCCTGATCCTCCGACAACGTTAACAACAATTGTTTGATTAAGGCTAAACGCATCTGACTGTTGGATAGTTAGATATTCTCCTTTTGCTTTTTCACTCACATTGACAGTACTGATCGACGAAGTGCAACCAGTTAGGATGTTCGTTGCTTGTACAGCATATTGTCCGACTTGAGTAGCTGGATATATGCTTCCTGTGGCGCCTACAATTGGACTTCCTTCATAAAACCACTGAAAACTATGTTGTAGTGCATTCAACATCGTATCCAATATAAATGGTGTTGATGACGTGCCGCCAGAATTCGGTAAACAAATCGCGCCGTCTTGTAATTCAATTGTAGGCGTTTCATGCACTACAATATTGATTGGTAACTGGTTTCCTTGACAGCCATTGAATTCAGGCGTAACGACATATTGCACCGTACCGCTCATTGAAGCAGTAGTTTCTAATGTTTGACTAATTTGATTGCCGCTTCCTGAACTTGCTCCACTCACCTGGTCTTGTGTAGCTGTCCAAGAAAAAGTAGTTCCGACTATATTCGATTGCAAATCAATTGAAGTAGTTTCCCCTGAACAATAAACCAAATCACCACTAAAGCTTGCCGTCGGAATCTGGTTTACAATGATGTTAGCGACTCCCGAAAGTGATTGGTTACAACCTGAAATGGCAAATAAAGCTCTCGTTATTTGATAAGAAGTCGTTGCCGATAAATTTGATAATGCAATAATTGAATTTCCTGACGAGTCTAAAATAGTTGACTGTTCGTTGACACCGTTTGTTGTGTAAAAAACAGTTGCATTCGGCGAACCAGTAAAAGTTAGGGAAGCATTTTGATTCGAACAAATCGTTGATGGATTTACCGCAATTCCTGCCGTTGGAGTAGGATTAACAATTATCACTATCGATTGTGACAAATTGCGTAAACAAACCGGCGAGCTACCCGAAGTCACGCTCAACAACTGTATTGTTTTATTGCTCATAACATTAGAGAAAACTAATGCTGCCTGACCTGAGCTATCCAAAGTTTGGCTTTGATTTGGCCCTCCATCTATTGTATACGTTACCAATGCGTTCGGAGTTCCTGAAAAGTTTACGGTAGTAGAACTTCCAATACAAACTGACAATGGTGCAGCGATAGATGCGATGGGAAGCGGTAAAACATTAATCGCAATAGACTGGGACAATCCTTGGAAACAAGTTCCTACTCCTCCCAAAGATGCACTAACTAAAGCAATGTTTACGGTGTTAGTGATATTTGAAATAGTTACACTCGCTTGACCGATATTGTCCAAGTTTTGAATTTGATTCGGGCCGCTGTCTACTGTATAGGTTATTGTAGCATTAGGTGTCCCAGAAAAATTGATGGTAGATGACGATCCGCTACAAACAGGCGTTAATGCTGATATCACTGCCGTTGGCGTTGTAATTACATTGACATTAATCACTTGTGTTAAATTCTGAGAGCAGCTTGGCGATACACCAATTGTAATATTAGACAACGCAATTTGTAGGGCCGAGGTTACATTTGGAATAATTTGGGTTGCTAACCCCACGCTATCTAGGATTTGCTGCTGACTTGCTCCACTGTTGATACTATAGGTTGCGATAGCATTGGGTGTGCCCGTAAACGTGATTGATGCGGAACTCCCAGAACAAATTGCGGTAGTTGCAGCAATAGTTACCGTGGGATTGGGTATAATACTAATAGTAACCGATTGCGATAGATTCTGTGTGCAAACAAATGAACTTCCTACTGAAACATTGATTAAATCGATTTGTTGTACAAAAGTCACATTCGGAATGGTTAATGTTCCCAAACCGCTACTGTCGAGCAATTGGGTTAAATTAGAACCACTATTAATCGTATAGGTAACTGTACCATTGGGTGTCCCTGTGAAATTTACAATTGCCGAATTCCCTGAACAAATGCTAATTGGTGTGCTTATTACAGCTGTCGGATTAGACACTACATTAATGATGAGAGTCTGCGTTACGCTCTGAAAACAAGTTCCTAAAAAACGCTAATCAAATCGATTTGTCTCGTACCAACCACATTTGGAATCGTAAGTGTGGCTTGACCCGCACTGTCTAAAATTTGCGGTTGTGCAACCCCTCCGTCAATTGAGTAATTTACGGTTGCATTGGGCGTGCCTGCAAATGAAACTACTGCGGAACCTCCGCTGCATATTGTGGATGCTGCAGAAATAGAAGCCGTTAATGCAGAAGTAACATTGATATTGATTGATTGTGACAAACTTTGCGAGCAGTTGGTTGCGGTTCCGGTAGCAACACTAATTAAGTTGATTTGTTGGTTAGTCGACACATTTGGAATAACAAAATTGGCTTGACCCAGCGCGTCGAGCGTCTGAGTTTGATTTGCTCCGCCATTGACCGTATAACTAATGACCGCATTTGGCGTTCCCACAAAATTAATTGTAGCCGAATCACCACTGCATATTGGCGAACTTGACGAAACGGACGCAACGGGAATTGTTTCAATTGATAAAATAACAGCTGTTCTACCTGAGCTTCTACAATTAGAAACCGGATCAAAAGCCTCTGCATAATAAGTTCCTGCTGCAGTCGGAATAAACGAATTTGAACTAGATTGCAACAATGCTCCTCCTGTTATGGCATCATACCAATTTACAATGGTTCCCGATACCGAACTGACACTTAATGGCGGTATCGCTGAATTGCTGCAAATGGATACATCTCCATTACTTACAGGATTATTGGGACCGCTTAAAAAAGAAATAGAAAAAACATTGGATAAAGCCGAACAGAAATCGTTATTAATGTTAATCAAATCTTGGGCAATTTTTGTTCTATAAAAAATAGGTGAAGTCAGATTTGGCGTTGTATAAGTTTGGGAATTCTCACCTGGAATATTTGTCCAATTAACGTTGTCCGTACTGCTTTGCCACTGATAAAACTGCTAGTGCCTCCTACAGTATTTGCATTGAGTTGTATTGATATCGGATTTTGACATGTAACAAAACTGCTACCAACAACTGTTGGACTTGTGATTGTTGTCAAATCAGCACAAGCTCTAAACTCGATATCATCAATGGCTAAATCATTTCCGCATCCGCCTAATCCATTATTTTTCATTTTCAATACTACTGAAGTCTGACTCGTAGTAGTAAATGTCAACGCAAATTGCTGCCATATGGGTGAAAATGTGCCAATTATATTTCCCGTATTACCTGATCCAAGGAGGAGCGTTTCTGTGGTATCCCAAATTTCAAAACGCACATTAATTGGAATTTCACCACCACCACAAAAACCTGAACCTGGATTGTAGACATTGAGCAACCAGGCGGAAAATTCAAAAGTAGTATTGCTGCACAATCCAGATACTGTGCGCTTGTAAAAATCGCCGGAAGTTCCTGCGTTTGCATTGACGATGAGTGCCTTACCATTAGGTCCGTTCGTGATATCCGGACTATGATCTTGGGAATTGTGCCAAGTGCTGTATAAATTGGTACGATGATAAACTGTGTAAAAACCATCATTAGGTGCAGCAGCCACAAAAGGATAATTGGTAAATCCCGCAGGTAAAGGTGGTCCATAGTTGGTGCCGTTTCCAAAATTCTCGGTAAAAACTGCAACGCCTTTACTACCTGAACAGAAACCTAATTGAGCCTGGCTTTTTACAGCAAAAAATAAAAGCAAATAAAAAATGACATTATAGCCAATCTTCATGTTTGATACATCTGAACAAATTGTTGCGGATTTTAAAAATAAGTTTAAAAAAAGAAGCAGACAAAAATTAAATGCTAAACAAACTATACAACATACTCCTATACAAAATTTGGTAAATCTGCTGGTTATCTTCAAAATGTTGTGGTACTGTAAAGACAAAAATGCTAGACGACTACAGTAATGTTCTAAAATAAAGTTGTCTGTATTGTAGGACATTCATGCTCCAACAACCATTTTTTACGCCACAAACCACCAGCATAGCCCGTAAGTGAGCCATTGGTTCCAATTATGCGATGACAAGGAACGACAATCCACAATGGGTTTTTGCCATTGGCAGAAGCTACAGCGCGAATGGCTTTGACATCGCCAAGTTTTTTGGATAAGTCCATATAAGAGCAGGTTTTCCCGAATGGGATTTCGAGTAAAGCTTGCCATACTTTTTGTTGAAATTCTGTTCCTTGCGGTTGTAATTTAAAATCGAATTGGGTGCGTTTGCCTTCGAAATATTCCTGTAACTGAATAACTGCTCTCTTTAATTCTTTTGGAATTTTTGTTGTAATCTGCGCTGCCTGTTCGAGCTTTGCTCTCGAGTCGCCTTCCTCAAGAATTGAAATAGAAGCAATACCCTCTTTGTCTCCAGTGATCTTAGCGGTTCCGAGTGGGGTTTTGATGTAGGCAGTTTTCATAATGTAAAGATAGAATTCTACCGCAAAGCGCGCAAAGGTTTTACTTCGTCTGTTCGACCTTGCTTCGCCAATTCGCTCTCGCTCGGGTCAGTCTTTGGTCGCAAAGTTCACAAGGAAAATTTCGTCGTGATTTCCCTAGCCCCGACATCAGCGGCATCCTTTTGTTCTGACGTTCAGAACAAAAGATTACCTCACAAGGTTAATATTTTAATTTATGTTTGGTCAATTCGCTGCGCTCGGGTGTAACGTATGGCGGGACCCGAGCTCCTGAAAGGGCGAATCGGCGAAGCAAATAGCTCCTCCCTTCGACTACGCTCAGGATGACATTACTTCAAATTCGAATACATATACGCTTCAATCGCTTGCAACTCTTCGTCGCTCATCATTTTCGTGATGGCAAAATTGGTTTTCATTACTTCATATTGCGACGGATCGACAATGGGCTTGGCGTCTTCTTTCAAAAAAGCGACGATATCCGCGTCTTGCGTTTTGTAGGTTTTTGCTATTTCTTGAATGCTTGGACCTATCACTTTCTGATTAGGCAGATGACAAGCGACACAATTGCCTTTGCCTTCAAAGAGTTCTTTGCCCAACGCTACTGGTGTTTTTGAAGTTGGTTTTCCGAATGTTTCTGCCGATTCTGTCTTGCAGGAAATGGCAAAAACAAGGAGAAAAATCAAAGCTATACCTTTCATATTACGAAATCAATTTGACAACATCTTTGGCAAAATAACTGGCAATCATGTCCGCTCCAGCTCTTTTTATCGCGGTAACTTGCTCCATCATCACCGCGTCGTGATCGAGCCAGCCGCGCTGTGAAGCCGCTTTGATCATGGCATATTCACCTGAAACTTGGTAAACTGCCACAGGAACTTCCACGGCATTTTTAACTTCACGCACGATATCTAGGTAGGAAATTCCGGGCTTTACCATGACGATATCAGCGCCTTCTTCGATATCCATGAGGGTTTCTCGAATGGCTTCGATGCGGTTGTGGTAATCCATTTGGTAGGTTTTCTTGTCTTTGGGAATGTTTTGCAAATCGACAGGAGCGCTATCGAGTGCGTCGCGAAACGGGCCGTAATGCGCGGAAGCGTACTTGGCGCTGTAGGCCAAAATTCCAGTATTGATAAAACCGGCATGCTCTAGGGCATCACGAATTTCGAGAATTCTTCCGTCCATCATATCGCTTGGCGCCACAAAATCGGCTCCCGCTTCGGCATGCGAAACGCTCATTTCTGCTAAGATGGCTGAAGTAATATCATTGGCAATTTGACCGCCTTGCCTGCCGGCAGGCAGGTTTTCAATAATGCCATCATGTCCAAAAGAAGAGAACGGATCGAGTGCGACGTCTGTCATTACGAGCATTCCAGGCGTGGCATTTTTTACGGTTTTGATGGCGCGTTGCATCAATCCGTTTGGATTTAGCGCTTCGGTGCCTTTGTTGTCTTTGAGATTGTCGGGTACTTTTACAAAAAGTAAGACCGATTTTAGTCCGAGTTTCCACAGTTCTTGCACTTCATTTTCGATATTATCGAGACTCATTCGGAAATAATTTGGCATCGATGGAATTTCTTCTTTGATGCCTTTGCCTTCGACTACGAAAAGCGGCACAATAAAGTCGTTGGGAGAAATAATGGTTTCGCGAATGAGTGACCGAATGGCTTCGTTAACCCGTAATCTTCTACCTCTTTGTAGTGGGAACATAATTATTTATTTTGTGATTAGAAAATACATTTTTATAGTTTTAAAATCTTCTTCCAATAGAAATGTTGTTTGCTGGTAAATGTCCGCAAATGCTGGGAGTTTGCCATCCTTGAGCTTAAGTCCACTCCAGTTTGCCGTATTGTTTTTTATATAGTTACAAGCTTCCAAAAGATTTTGTCGTTCCTTAACAGGAAATGTCAGTATGCCCGCTATTTGGTTTCCGAAAAAATAAATCTCCGAGATTTCGCATCCAATACTTTTTTCAATATTAATTTTTCCTTGAACCTGCTTAAGCTCTATTGACGATTTATATTCTCCTGGATTGATATGACCATATTTTTGCAAGAACTTGCACAGCCTCGTGTTTTCAAAAACAAGATTCGGATAGTCGTAAGCTTCTTCGGCAAGAAAACGGAACTCCCCGTTTTTGCAGTCAGTCAATTCGATAAAGGAATTGGGAATGATAGAAGGTTCGAGACTGTATCCTTTGATTCCTTTGAGGATAATGCCGTGGTATTGATTGAGTTCTCCATCATTGTGAAATTCGACATGCTCAACATACACTAATGCTTTTGCTGGAGCGTGACCTTTAGTAAGCAATACGTTTTCTGGAAAAACCAATTCAACAGCATCGGTTTCTAAATCGGCGCTGACTGATTCCTCACGAATGTTTAGTCTTAACGGCTGTTTACTGAAATAACCTTTTTCAAGTTTCGGATTCAAAACAAGTCGATAATTAGGAAACATGATTGGTTCAATTTCTATCTTTCGCGGTAATACAAGATCGAAACGGCGAAATTTGGATCTATTGCCGTTTTCATTGATACCCGATTTGTAAAAAATGGCATTATACGACGCTTCGTCAATAGTAAAATAAGTGAATTGACTACTCGTGTTTGCGTAATCGGCCATCTGCTTCAACGCCAAAGGAAAGCTGCCCATTTCACTATCTTTGAAATAATAACGCGGTTGGGCTTGCGCTTTTGAGGTAATGGAAATTAATAGAATAAAAAAGGTGATTTTTCTCATAATGCAATCCAGTTTTTAGGATTTCTCAATACTTTAATTAGCTTTTCCTCTTCGCTTCCTTCTTCTGGATGATGGTCATACACCCACTGGACATGCGGCGGTAAACTCATCAGAATACTTTCGATGCGGCCATTGGTTTTGAGTCCAAATAAAGTGCCCTTGTCGTGCACGAGATTGAATTCGACATATCGCCCACGACGGATTTCTTGCCAGGTTCTATTTTCGGCTGTGTAGGGTAATTCTTTTCGTCTCTCTACTAACGGAACATACGCTTGAAGAAAACTGTTGCCAACTTCGGTAACGAAATTGTACCAATCTTCCATTTGCATGGACTCGGTTGCTTTGCAATAATCGAAAAACAAACCTCCTATTCCGCGGGCTTCATGACGATGGGCATTCCAGAAATACTCGTCACATTGTTTTTTATATTTGGGATAAAACTCTGGATTATGTCTGTCGCAAGCGGTTTTACAAGTTTGGTGAAAATGAATGGCGTCTTCCTCGAACAAATAATACGGCGTCAAATCTTGTCCACCGCCAAACCATTGTTGAATGATTTTGCCTTGTTCGTCATACATTTCAAAGTAGCGCCAGTTGGCATGAACGGTAGGCACCATTGGACTTTTAGGATGAATAACGAGACTCAGTCCACAGGCGAAAAAATCAGCTTCTCCTACCTGAAACATTTTCTGCATCGCTTCTGGTAATTTGCCATGAACGGCTGAAATATTGACGCCGCCTTTTTCGAAAACTTTTCCCTTCTCGATCACACGCGTTCTGCCGCCGCCGCCTTCTGGTCGTTGCCAAAGATCTTCACGAAATTTCACCTGGCCATCGACGGCTT
>CANHBE010000076.1 GCA_947458575.1 Flavobacteriaceae bacterium
AATATCACTTATCCCGTAACTGTTCAATATCAAGGAGCTGTTACAACGGTAACTTCCAATTCGCAGTTGGTACAATACTACAATCCTGCAACGCAAACCATGCCGACTATGACTTATCCGATCGCGGTTACTTGGGGGCTTCAAACAGCGACATTCATTTATAACAGTCAAGTAGCATTCGAAAACGCAATCATTGCGAATTGTAACTAATGTTGAAAAAATAAATATTAAAAATTGTGTTGATTTGAGTAAAGCCACATGTTCATCAAACTGAGCATGTGGACTTACTTTTAAGAAGCGTTGTCCCATGAATGAACAAACTAGTTTGTGTTCGGAGATTATTTTTAAAGCGATATTTGAGTCGCATTACAAATTGCTCAGAAATTATCTATTGTACAGATTCAAGGATTTCGAAAGGGCAGAGGATGCAGCTCAAAACGCATTTGTGATTTTGTGGGAAAATTGTGATAAACTGAAACCCGAACAAGCAAAGAGTTTCCTTTTTACAACCGCAATTCGGCAGTCATTAAATGTGATAAAGCACGATAAAGTTGTTTCTGATTTTCAGTTACAATACAAACCGAAGTCAACCCACGTCGAGTCACCGGAGTTTATTATAGTCTCAGATGAATTGAGGATTCAATTGGAGAATGCAATTCAAAATTTGCCCGAAAAACAACGAGTTGTATTTATGCTAAATCGATTTGAAAACCAAACCTATCGGGAAATAGCGGACGCCATGGATTTGTCCGTGAAAGCAGTAGAAAAGAGAATGCATTTGGCGCTGCTTAGTTTGCGCGACGTGCTTCCTAATATCTAATTTATCATGAAGTGATGAAAAAGGAAAACAACAAAAAAATAGATGATACCTTCTTGGCGGAATGGATTGCCGGTCAAATGAAAGATGAAGAGTTGATTGCCAAAGTTGGCGAAATCGACTTCAAAAAATATCAGCAATTAAAACACTCCATTGCAGGCCTTCAGGTAGTTGACCCCGATATGTCGGTGACCTATAATTTGGTTCGTGAGAGAATTGCACAGAAAAATCAGCGCAATGTAACTGCTTCGAGTCCGATTTATAAGTACTTGTCGATTGCCGCTATCTTGTTACTCTTTATCGGATTATACCAGTTTTTTGTATTTTCGAATGAAGCTGTGACCGTAAATGGCGAACAACGTCAATTAACTTTGCCGGACCAATCTTTGGTTTTTCTCAATGCACATTCAACTGTTAGATATCCTGGTCTTTTTCAGTTCAATCGCAAAATTCGGTTGGAAGGCGAAGCGTTTTTCGATGTTCGTAAAGGAAGTAAATTTACCGTTATTACTCCTCAAGGCGCTGTGGAAGTACTGGGCACAAAGTTTAATGTAAATGTTCAATCTGATTTCTTTGAAGTTATTTGCTACGAGGGAAAAGTAAAAGTTGCTGTGGCCGATCAATCTCAAATTTTAACCAAAGGAATTGCGGTTCGTTTTACAGGAAATAAGGTAATGAACTGGGAAGCGGAATCGACCGATAGACCAGATTGGCTGGAAGGTGAAACATCGTTTACACAACTTCAATTGAAGCATGTTATTGAAAAGTTCAAGCAACAGTTTAATTGTGAGGTGAGCCTCCCGAGTACCGTAGCAGAGAAAGAAATAACAGGTAGTTTTAGCCATAAAAACATAGAAGTGGCGCTCAAATCGATATGTTTTCCACTGCGCTTGCAGTACAAATTTGATCGCTCCGGAAACGTCATAATATACGAATGAGATTAAAATTGCTCTTATTTTTCATAATCCTTTTTACTGCTCACTCCCGAGCACAAAAAACGGGTTCATATTATTTTGACTATTCAAACAAACCGCTAAAAGAACTCATTAGAGAAGTGGAAGTTACCTTTGATGTCAAATTTTCTTACGTTGACCAAGAACTTTCAACTACTCGAATAAATGTACCGCGGCGTTTATACGATTTCAAAACAATTATAAAAGAAATAGAGCAACAAACAGCTTTAGAGATTAATGCTATCGATAGTCGCTACTATGCGATCAACCGGAAGTCTCAAGTAGTGCAACAAACCGAAGAGTTAAAGGAAATTTTAGTGGCGGGCTTTTTGTCGAAAGGCATTAATAAGTTTCCCCATTATCTTGAAATTTCCCCGAAGAAACTCGATGTCTTGCCCGGAGTTCCAGACGCCGACGTCTTACTCTCTTTGCAGCAGTTTCCCGGTGTCAAGAGTCCAAATGAAACCGCAACCGGACTATACATCCGAGGTGGAACATCAGATCAAAATCTCATTTTATGGGACGGCATTAGGATGTATCATCCGGGTCATCTATTCGGAATGATTTCAGGCTTTAATCCGATTGTAGTAGATAAAGTAAACTTCCAAATTAAAGGAACAAACCCCAAATTTGGTGAGCGTATTGCCGGTACAATTAATATCCATTCCAGTGATTCGATTGCTAGAAAGATGATTGTAAACGCGGGTGTAAACGGACTAAATGCCGATGTCCTGATTCAGGCGCCAATCGCGAAAGAAAAGGTAGGAATCCAGTTATCAGGCAGAAAATCCTTCACCCAATTTTGGCAATCTCCAACTTTTAATGCTTTAACTGAAAAGGTATTTCAGAATACTAGTTTTTCTGATTTTGATGACACTAACCGTTTTGGCTTTGAAGATTATACCGCTAAATTGACCTACAAAATCGGTTCAAAAAGTGATATTGCCTTGTCGGGAATATGGATTACCAATGATTTGGATTATTCAACATTGATTTCAGAACGCAAGAATAGAAATCAAGAAATGAATATCACCAATAATGGATACAGCCTAAATTGGAATCAACAGTATAATTCACGATTTAAGCATCAATTGCTGTTTCATTATTCGAGTTACAAATTCCTATACGATAAAAACGAGAGCGCTGATACCAGTTCCTTTGAACTTTTTCAAAAGAGAAACAGGATTACGGATTCGGGTATTGACTTCAATTTTGAATGGAAAACGACTCATCATTGGCAGCTAGATTTTGGCTACCAATTGAAAGGAAGCGATCTCTCACATTCGTTTACAACAAGTAACCAGGATTTGGAGATTGTCTTAAACCAAAAGCAATTGTTTGCCATTTCAAATGTGTTTTTCAGCAATTTGACATACAGTAAGAATGATGCAAAATTGTCGGTAGGAGCTCGGGTACAATCTATTCCTGAACTCAACGAACTCTTGATTGAACCGAGGCTTCTCATTCAAAAGCAACTCTTTGGTAAATTCACTGCGCAGTTAACTTATGAAAGAAAGAGCCAAATCATGAGTCAATTTCGCGAGAGCATCGCCAACGATTTGAGTTTGGAGAATTATATTTGGATACTTTCGGATAATAAACAGTATCCCATTCAACGAGGACATCAATATACAGCCGGTTTTATTTTTAAAGACCGTTCCTGGTTGCTAGACATAGATGCTTATTATCGCAGTATTGATGGCATAACTTCCCTGACATTTGGCTTTCTCAATCCCGCAGATCCTGTACTTCACAAAGGAAGCGGTTTTACAAAAGGCCTTGATGTTTTGCTTCAAAAAAGTGCATCAACATGGAAGGCGTGGGCAACCTATACGTATCTCGACGCACAAAATAAGTTTGATCAGATTAACAATAACAACTACTTCGATACCAATGCGACTATTAGGCACAGCTTCAGTTTGTCTTGCTATAAGAAATGGAATGCGTTTGCCGTTGCGCTAGGTTGGTTTTGGCGCACAGGAAGACCATTTAGTCCGTTAACTAATTCGGGAGAAATTGGTTTTCTCAATAGCACGCAATTGCCGGTTTATCATCGACTTGATTTATCATCAACTTATCAATTTAAGGAAGCTAAAAACTGGTCGGGTAAAATAGGTGTTTCGTTTTATAATGTCTACAACAGAAGAACTATCATAAGCAGAGAATACGAACGCGTCTACAACAATCTATCCGATGTTGTTAGTACAAGATTTCGGGTTCAGGATTATCAATCACTTGGATTTATGCCTAACCTTTTTATTCGCGTTACGTTCTAAAGAAAAATACGTCACGCGAGTAAATTCAAAAAACTCTTATAAAGTATACTTGCTTAGAATGCAATACACTTCATTGATGTTGTCGCCTCCTTTTCCGAATTGTTTTGTTATCGGAGCGGCCTCATCTTTAATCCAAATCTTGAGTTCTGCATCCAGATCGAGCATTCCCGCACTTTCTTTAGAGAATTTAATCACACTGCTGTATGGAATAGAGAGATAATCTACCTTGGTTCCGACGAGTTGTTTTTCAGCGAGAATCAGTCTTTTGTTGGTAAAAACAAACATGTCCTTAACAAGTTTAAATGCTTTTTCAATTGTTTCGCCTTCAATTAATAGCGGTTGAAATTCTTTAGTGACATTTTCTAAACTAACCTCTGAAGCATTTCCTAGAATTGCATTAAATAGTCCCATTTTCTGATTTGTTTGGTTTGAAGTCGCAAAAATAATTCTATTTGATTACGTTAAACTAAATTTTTGTTATTTTTAACCTCATATAATTTATACGCCATGTTAGTAAAAGTATTTGGAAGCGCCGTATTTGGGGTGGAAGCTACCACCATAACAATTGAAGTCAACATCGATCAAGGAATCGGATACCATTTGGTAGGACTACCCGATAATGCGATTAAAGAGAGCAGCTATCGAATAGCAGCAGCGCTTAAAAACAACGGATATCATCTTCCCGGCAAGAAAATTACCATCAATATGGCTCCGGCTGATTTGCGGAAAGAGGGCTCTGCCTACGATTTGACTTTGGCAATAGGGATTCTAGTTGCATCCGGTCAAATTCAAGGGCAAGAAATTGCGCGATATGTCATCATGGGTGAACTTTCACTTGATGGTAGTTTGCAACCGATTCGTGGCGCGCTGCCCATTGCAATCAAGGCGAAAGATGATGGTTTTACCGGTTTTTTTCTGCCCGAACAAAACGCCAAAGAGGCTGCGGTTGTTGAGGGATTGGATGTATTTGGCGTTTCTAATTTGCAAGAAGTTATCGATTTTTTTGAAGGTAAAGGCGATTTGCGGCCTACAATAATTGATATTAAGCAAGAGTTTCACGAAGGCTCAATTTTTCCGGAGCATGATTTTGCCGATGTCAAAGGGCAAGAAAGCATCAAGCGTTGTATGGAAATTGCAGCTGCCGGAGGTCATAACATCATTTTGATTGGCCCGCCCGGTTCGGGAAAGACAATGTTAGCAAAGCGCTTGCCCAGTATTCTTCCGCCGATGACTTTGCGGGAATCACTAGAGACAACGAAAATTCACAGTGTGGCGGGAAAATTGAAAGAAATCGGACTCATGACGCAGCGACCATTTCGGAGTCCACATCACACCGTTTCTAATGTTGCTCTTGTTGGAGGTGGCAGTTACCCGCAGCCGGGAGAAATTTCGATGGCGCACAATGGTGTTTTGTTTCTTGATGAATTGCCCGAATTCAAACGGGAAGTTTTAGAAGTGATGAGACAACCGCTGGAGGATAGGGAAGTAACTATTTCTCGGGCGAAGTTCACGGTTACTTATCCTGCTTCTTTTATGCTAGTGGCTAGTATGAATCCAAGCCCAGGTGGTTTCTTCATCGACGCCCAATCATCGTCGGGAACAGCAGCGGCAGAAATGCAAAGATATATGGGCAAAATTTCCGGACCGCTACTCGACAGAATCGATATTCATATTGAAGTTACTCCGGTTCCTTTTGAAAAGCTCTCTGATTTGCGTCGCACGGAAAGCAGTGTTGATATTCGAGCGAGAGTGACGAGTGCGCGAGCAATTCAGGCCAAAAGATTCGAATCAGTTTCGGGTGTACACTACAATGCGCAGATGTCTACCAGATTGATTCGCGAGTTTTGTGCCCTCGACGATAGCTCACTTCAATTGTTGAAAAGTGCCATGGAGCGATTGAATTTGTCTGCACGAGCGTATGATCGCATTTTGAAGGTTGCAAGGACCATTGCAGATTTGGAGTCTTCGTCAAAAGTTGAAGCACAGCACATTGCCGAGGCAATTCAATATCGCAGTTTAGATCGCGATGGCTGGCTAGGATAAGCTATTCCTTGGCCAGCCATTTGCGTATCATCAATTCAAATTCATGATACTGTATGGGTTTTGAAAGGTAATCATCCATTCCAACTTGGAGGCATTTTTCCTTTTCACCCAGCATGATACCTGCCGTTAAGGCAATAATCGGGACGCGATGGTCTTGCTCTAATTTTCTAATGGCTTCTGCCGCTTCATAACCGTTCTTCTTGGGCATTTGCACATCCATCAAGATCAAATCCAATTTGTTTTTCTTAAACTGTTCGATAGCATCTTCGCCATCAAAAGCTTGATAGAGAATGACTTTAGGAATCATTTTCTTGATGATTGTGCTGGAGAGCGACATATTTACTTTATTGTCTTCAACAATCAAAATGTGTATTGATTGATTAGAAATCACCATCTTTTCAGTGGCAATATTTTGAACTTCCGACAAGGCGTTTATTTCATTTTTGGTTCTTTCGATTGTGTTAACCTCTAAATCGAAATAAAAATTACTGCCTTCTCCAAATTTACTGATAAGCTGCATTCGGCTATTCATAAGGCCCAACAAGCGATTGGAGATAGCCAGTCCCAATCCTGTTCCCCCAAATTTTCGTGTCGTTGTATTATCTTCTTGAACAAATGATTGGAATATTTTTTCTTGATTAGACGCTTTAATACCAATTCCGGTATCTTTCACTGAAAATTGTATTACCGCTTTTCCGATAGACGATGAGACACAGTGCACATCAAGATGTATTTGCCCAAATGAAGTGAACTTCAAAGCGTTACTAATGAGATTGACCAGTATTTGCTTCACTCTAATGGGGTCAACAAAAGCGTAAGTTGGGACGTCCTGGTCTATTGTCATATCCAGGGTTAACTTCTTTTGAATGGCTTGCAGTTTAAATAGTTCGATAACCTGATGAACAAGTTCAATGATATTAGTTTCCTCCGGATTAAGGTCGAGTTTACCCGCCTCAATTTTAGAGAAGTCAAGAATATCATTGACAATTTCCATTAGTGCATGTGCAGAATCCGACACAGCTGACATGTATTCGTGCTGATTTCTGTCAAAGGTTGTTTCTGAAAGTAGTTGCGTAAAACCTATGATACCGTTTAAGGGTGTTCTAATTTCATGACTCATATTGGCTAGAAACTCAGATTTTGCCTGACTGGCTGCTTCCGCTTGCATTTTTGCCTTCAACAAGTCAAGCTCCATTTCTTTTCTCGCGGTGATATCAATGAAAGTGACGATTATTTCTATGATTTCATTGTTTGCACTGAGTCGAGGAAAGCCATTAACGGTAAGCCACACAGTATCGCCTATTAGTGGGCGATAGACACCGAAAGTCTGATTTTTGAAGGTTTGCTTACTTTCCTTTATTTTATTTACAGGATAATCGTCATGTGAAACAACGGTGCCATCCTCGTAAATGAATTTCCATTGTGGATCAATCGCTAGTTTTCCTTTCAATTGATCTTCGGTTAAACCCAGTAACTCAGAAGCTTTGGAATTGCTATTCTGGATGGAAGTATCCGGATTGTGAATAACCACTCCAGCCTCTAGATTATTGAGTATACCGCGGTATCGTTTTTCGTTTTCTGCCAAGGAGTCGATCGCGTTTTTTTGCAAAGTGATGTTCTTTGCAAAACAAGCTGCACCAACAATGGTGTAGTTCTCATACAATGGATTGATACTGATTTCATACCACTGCATTGGTTCAAATTCGCTTGACTGACCCCTAATTTCAGCAGAAACTTTTTCGCCTTGAAAAGCGCGTTCGTACCAATTCTTCCAGCTGCTATTGTGATTAGCATCAAACATGTCATCGATTAGAATGGAGTCATTAATGCCAAGATCTAGGCCACTGTATGACTTCATGCAGGTCTTAAAGACTTCATTCAAGGTTACAATCTTGAAGGTCTTATCGATACTCCACATGAGATCAGAACTACTATTTATGAGAGCTTGGTTAATCATGATTAACAAAAGTATAACACTAAGGTAATAAAATAAAGCTACGGTTATTGTCAATTTGGTTAGATTTCAATTTGTATTTTTGACGACAAAAATTTCAATAAAAGAATTCGCTATGAAAATGATTATTTCACCCGCAAAGTCACTTGATTTTGACTCGTCAATTCCAGCTTTGGAAACAACTCAATGTGATTTTTTGAAGGAAAGTAAAGTTATCAATAAGGTTCTTAAGGAAAAGTCACCCGCAGAACTGATCGAATTGATGTCGATTTCTGATAAACTTGCCGAGGTCAACTGGCAACGAAACAAAGTATGGAAAACTCCTTTTACAATTGAAAATGCAAGACCTGCCATATTTGCATTTTCAGGTGATGTATATCTAGGATTAGATGTGCAATCACTGCCGACAGAGAAGTTACCTTTACTGCAAGAGCGATTGAGAATTCTTTCTGGTCTTTATGGCATCTTACGACCGTTAGATATGATTCAACCCTATCGATTGGAAATGGGAACCTCCATTGCTATCAATGATTCCCGAAATTTATATGACTTTTGGAAATCAAAATTAACCCGCGCATTGAACAATGAACTAAAAAAAGAAAATTTCCTTCTAAATCTTGCAAGCCAAGAATATTTCTCAGCACTTGACGCCAAAGCGATAAAAGTTCCTATAATTACACCGGAGTTTAAGGATTACAAAGACGGGTCATTAAAAATGATCAGTTTCTTTGCTAAGAAAGCTCGGGGACTAATGGTGCGATATATCATTGACAATAATGTCGAGACTATTGAAGAATTAAGAGCTTTTGATTCGGAAGGCTATCGATTTGATGCGAATTTATCGAAAGGAAGTAAATTGGTTTTTACACGCTAGTTCCCTAAAAATTTAAATATTACTATATTTATTGTGTATCTATTTGATTTTTTTACATTTACGCTCCTAAAAATAATATAATGATTAAAATTTCAACTCTAGCAATCGGCCTTTTTTTCTCTACGGTTGCTTTTGCTCAAGATGACCTGATTAACAAGGTTATTAAGAATGCATCACTCAACTCGAAATTCGAATTCGAAGATATCATTGATTTGGAACGAACCTCGGTTAAAAGTCAAGGTTCAGCCGGAACATGCTGGAGTTATTCAGGGAACTCGTTCTTGGAATCTGAAATGATCAAGAAAGGGAAGAAGCCGGTAGATTTGGCTGAGGTTTTTGCAGCCCGTTATGTTTATTTGGGTAAAGCCAGGAATTATATTTTATTTAATGGCAATCTAGGCCTAGGTGATGGGGCGGAGACGCATGATGTCATGAATATGCTGCGGAAGTACGGCGCAATGCCGCAAGAAGCCTATAAACTCGAAGATTATGGGAAAGGCATAGTAAAATCTGATGAATTTCAAGCCAAATTCAAAGAAATTCTCGAAACGTATATCAAGAATCCAAGCCCAACTAAAGGAATTTCTTGGGTGAAAGACATCAACAATTATATGGATGAAAAGTTGGGTAAATTACCGGAAACTTTTACGTATCAAGGTAAGAACTACACGCCTCAGACTTTTGCTAAAGAGGTAGTTGGAATAAATCCGGATGATTATATAGAATTTTCGTCATACAAAGACAGTCCATATTTTTCAAAAATGGTATTGCCGGTTCCTGATAATTGGAGTTATGATCAAGTGTACAATGTTCCAATGAAAGAGATGACAGACATCATTGACTATGCATTAACAAAAGGCTATACAGTTGCGTGGTCTTCAGATGTGTCTGAACCTTATTTTAGTTGGAAAAATGGTGTTGCTTTTGTGCCGAATGTAGACGACTTATATTCAATTCCTGATGAACGTAGAAAGACACTTTTTGATGGTCCGTCTCAGGAGAAAATCGTGACAGAAGATTTAAGACTGGAAGGACTTTACAGTTTGTATACTACCGATGACCACGCAATGCAGATTGTAGGTTTGGCTAAAGATCAAAATGGTAAGGAATATTATAAAGTAAAGAATTCTTGGGGAGAAACCAATGATTACAAGGGCTACTTGTATGTGACCAAAGCCTTTGTTCAATTAAAATCGACGGGAATACTGCTCAACAAGGCGGGAGTTCCCAAAAATATCAAAGCTAAACTGCGAACCTAAAAAGAAATCCTGTCACTTGGCAGGATTTTTCTTTTGATATGGTCACATTCTTAGAATAGGCGAATTATTCTTGCATCAGGAATTTACCCAATTTTCTATGATCGTTTTCCCGTGCGGTGTCAAAACACTTTCAGGATGAAATTGAACACCTTTAATATCCCAGATCTTGTGCCGCAATGACATAATTTGTCCATTTTCATCAACAGAAGTAATTTCTAGAATCTCAGGAAATGAATTGGTGCTAACAACCCAGGAATGATATCGGCCGACTTCCAGTATTTTATCCAAATTCTGAAAAAGTGGCTCATCGTCAACAATTACCTCAATTTTAGTAGCGATTCCGTGATATACT
>CANHBE010000077.1 GCA_947458575.1 Flavobacteriaceae bacterium
AAAAAAAATAATTAAATTCCAAAAGATGACCACTGGTTTTACAGACAAGTTAAATCTTGCTTCTTAATTCTGACATCTTTTATCTAAAAAATAAACAAAATGAACGATAAAACAAGAGGTGGACAATTCCTCGTAAAAGAGACCAAATGTGAAGATATCTTCACACCGGAAGACTTTAATGAAGAACAATTGATGATGCGCGACTCGGTCAAAGAGTTTGTCGACAAAGAAATTTGGCCCTACAAAGACCGTTTCGAAAAGAAAGATTACGCCTTTACGGAAGAGTGTATGAAGAAAGCTGGTGATCTAGGTTTTCTTAGTGTTGCAGTTCCAGAGGCGTACGGCGGAATGGGTATGGGCTTCGTAAATACTTGCTTAGTTTGCGATTACATCTCAGGAGCGACCGGTTCATTCTCGACTGCCTTTGGTGCCCATACAGGAATTGGTACAATGCCTATTACATTGTACGGTACCGAAGCACAAAAACTAAAGTATGTTCCAAAACTAGCTTCCGGGGAATGGTTTGGTGCCTATTGCCTCACTGAGCCAGGTGCAGGATCTGATGCCAATTCAGGTAAAACTAAAGCAGTTTTATCAGAAGATGGAACGCATTACAAGATTACTGGTCAAAAAATGTGGATTTCAAATGCTGGTTTTTGTTCATTGTTTATTGTGTTTGCCAGAATTGAAAACGATAAAAATATCACAGGATTTATTGTTGAAAATGACTCAGATAATGGCATCACCATGAATGAAGAAGAACACAAACTTGGGATTCGTGCTTCTTCAACACGACAAGTCTTCTTTAATGACACTAAAGTTCCGATTGAAAATATGTTGTCCGAACGCGGTAACGGATTCAAAATAGCAATGAATGCGCTCAACGTAGGGAGAATAAAACTAGCCGCTGCTTGTCTTGACGCACAAAGGCGAGTAACATCAAACGCCATCAAATATGCAATCGAAAGAGTGCAATTCAACACACCTATCTCGCAATTTGGCGCCATTAGGTACAAATTAGCAGAAATGGCAACGAGCTGTTATGCCGGAGAAAGTGCCACTTACCGAGCTGCAAAAGATATAGAAGATCGAATTCGAATCAGAGAAAGCGAGGGCAATTCTCATCAGGAAGCTGAACTCAAAGGAGTTGAAGAATATGCAATAGAATGTTCTATTCTCAAAGTAGCTGTTTCTGAAGATGTTCAAAATTGTGCTGATGAAGGAATCCAAATTCTTGGTGGTATGGGCTTCTCGGAAGACACGCCAATGGAAAGCGCATGGAGAGATGCCCGAATCGCCAGAATTTATGAAGGTACGAATGAGATCAATCGAATGCTATCTGTAGGTATGCTGATTAAAAAAGCTTTCAAAGGACATGTAGATTTGCTTGGTCCGGCAACGAAAGTACAAGAAGAGCTGATGGGAATTCCCTCGTTTGATACTCCTGATTACTCCGAATTATTTGCTGAAGAGAAAGAAATGATTGCCAAGTTGAAAAAGGCATTCTTGATGGTAGCTGGAGGGGCAGTACAAAAGTATGGTCCTGAACTAGACGGTCATCAACAATTGCTTACCGCAGCAGCCGACATCTTAATTGAAATATATATGGCAGAATCTACCATACTTCGTACAGAAAAACTAGCCAAAAAAGAAGGAGAAAGCAATGTACAAGAACAAATTGCGATGGCTAAATTGTATTTGTACAAGGCTGTCGACATCGTAACCCAAAAAGGAAAAGAAAGCATCATATCATTCGCCGAAGGCGATGAACAGCGGATGATGTTGATGGGACTACGTCGATTTACCAAATACACAAACATGCCTAATATTGTTGCATTACGCGAACTAATAACCACTAAATTGGTTGCTGAGACCGAATACTGCTTTTAGTATTTAACTGTTGAAAGAATGTTGAAAAACCGCTGTTGATTTTAATCAATAGCGGTTTTTTAATTTTACCTAAACAAGTATTTTAGTAAAAAAATTATATCATGAAAATATTAGGAATTGGATCAAGAATAAACCACAACGAATTCGGAAAAGGCGTAATTACAAACGTCTCCTCAAAAGAATATTGGGTAACTTTCATCGAAAGCGGATTAGAAACAATCGAAATCGATAGTGAATTCGAGGTGATTGAAGCTGCGGAAAACGAAGTAGATACAGTTAGTTTTTATGATGTTGAACAGAGTTTATTGTCGATTTTAAGAAAATGGAATGGCCTCGGCGAACCCGTAGCTATCGGTGATAAATGGAAAGGCGGCAAAATGATTCTTGAACCCGGTCAACCCGGATTAGCCGCTAAAGATGTTCCAATCGATACTTTTTTTCATAAAATTGTCATGCTTCGTGACCGATTGCGTGTAATGGAACAAAAAATAAACGCAAGTAATTTGGAGGAAATCGAGAAGGTTGAACTACAACAGTATATCACCAGAATTTACGGTAGTTTAACCACATTCAATGTATTATTTAAGTCTCAAAATGATTATTTTGTGGGAGAAAAATCTAAATAGGTTTTACTAAAATTTAATGTTAGGGTATGATATTAAACTGTAACTTTAGAAGTTATTTAAAATTCCAAAACCATGAAAAAGATTGTGCTCCTCATCATCGTAGTTTGCATTTTGTCAATCACTTGCAAATCCGGCAGTAATTCAAGCGATGTCAAGAACTTACAAATTGCGTTTGAGTCCAAAAGTAACAGTTCCGTCACTGGAACAGCAACTTTTACGGAAAAAAGTGGCAAAGTCTCATTTGTTGCCACTCTTGCCGGATTAACGCCCGGAGAGCATGCCATTCACATACACGAAAAATCCGATTGTTCTGCAGCAGACGCGAGTTCCGCAGGCGGTCATTGGAATCCAACATTCAAGAAACATGGTAAATGGGGCGTGGAAGAATATCACAAAGGCGATATAGGGAATTTTACCGCAGATGAAAAAGGAAACGGAAAGATTGCATTAACAACAGATGAATGGTGTATTGGTTGCGGCGATGAAACAAAAAATATCTTAGGTAAAGGACTAATCGTGCACATCGCTCCGGACGATTTTAATACACAACCAACCGGTAATGCGGGCGCTAGAGTGGCGTGTTCTGCAATTATAAAATAGGATTCTCATTATTGTGCAGTTTTGAAAAAAGCGGATTAAGTCTTCAACAGCAGATGAGCATTTCATCAAGATATCCAACAGATGTGCGGATTAAACCAACTATCAAACCTTTGACTTTTCAGAATAACATAACCACCGTTACGAACAATTTTTGGAAAAAAGAATAGCTTTGTAGCTTAAAATTAATGCGATGCTAAACCCTTCCGTTCATGGCTGGATCGACAAGTTTTTTCTGGAACAAAGTTTTACAGAAAGGGAAAACTTGCAGGATGTAGATTCTTTTTATCTAAGCATACGACAAACAGGTTTCATTTATGGTCACATCGTTGAATTTACAACCAAAAACAAAAATATACCTGAAGGCTGGCTAGACGATGAAGTTTCAAAAGTGGCATTACTTGGTGCGCTTCTTGGGGTATTTAATCTTAATTCGACCAATCAAAGTCCGGAAGTCTTCATCAAAAAGTCGGTTTCATTTTATAACCAGATGAATCCGCAAGGCGTTAATTTTTTAAGTAAAGTATTTCCCCATTCATCAGATTCTTCTACTTTGGAAAAAATTATCGATGAGCGCGTGCAAACCAATGATAATATTATCAGTAAAAACTTTTCGCATATCGTAACCAATGCCCTACTTTTTGTGGATGTACTAGCTTTTCAACATTATCTAATGGAAGGTCACATTCCGGAAAAATATCTCAAAAAGATTGAAGAGACAATTGTAAATATCGTTACACTGTCGCTGCGAACCAAATCGAATAAGTCCCAACACGACGATTTGTTGATTAAATTGTTTGAGGCCTCTGTTCGATATAGTAAATTCTCCAAGATAAATAATCAGAATCTGGAAACACTTGAACTCAACTATTTTACCAATAAGCTTGAAAAGTACTATCTTATTGATATGGCAGGCCTGGCGCTCTGGAGCGATGGTGTAATTGAAAAAGACGAAGCCTATTTCTTACATACATTAGCAGCAAATATGAGTATTGCCGATTCTTTTGTAGTAGACAGCATACAAGCCACGGATGCTTTTATTACAAAATATAAACACACTATTCCATACTTCAATTATTCCAATCCTGTTAAGCATTTTTATGATCAAACCACGCAATTAGTCATAACATTAATAAATAGAAACAAAAAGCGCTTGGTCAAGGAAATTTCGCAAAGTAAAGAGCTGATGGTATTACTGGCTTACTCAGCGCAAAGAGACTTGGATAAGGACGAAAAGAAAAAAGTCAAAAAACAGTTGTTAGATATTTGTAAAACTGTTCCGTCTCTGACTATCTTTCTGATCCCTGGAGGCAGTCTGCTATTGCCTATTTTGATCAAATTTATCCCGCAACTTTTACCCTCTTCCTTCAATGAAAATTTGCCGGAGGACTAGCTGAAATCCATGAGAAATGTTTCTCAAAAATATGATCCTTGTTGGTATTGATAAAATCCAGGAAAGACTTTGCAACTGGAGTTAATGGTTTGTTTTTCAACCAAATCAATTGCCAATCTGTGGTAATAGGTAGTCCACTTATCGGAACAATCTTAAGTTGTCCGTTTTCCAATTCGTTTCGCAAACCTATCAGGGGCATGATTGAAATTCCCAATCCCGCAATGATTGCTTGTTTTACTGCTTCATTTGAGGTCAATTGCAACTTCATTCCCACGCGAACATTTTGATTGATCAAAAAATTTTCCATAGCAACTCGAGTTGCTGAACCTTCCTCTCTGAAAATTGAGGGGTATTTACTGAAAATATCTTTTATTTTGTCCTTTCCATCATATTCTAATTTCCTATTTGCAACCAAAAAAAGCTTATTTTCAAGCAACGGAAGGTGCTCTAAAACCAAGTCTTTTGGCAACACAGAAACTAAAGCAAAATCAACTTCATTATTCTTCAAACTTTGTATGACCTTTAATTTATTTGTGACGTCCATCTCTAATTCGATACCCTTATTGGTGTTTACAAACTCAGATAAGTAGTAAGGCATGACATACTTTCCGGTTGAAACAACAGATATTCGCAGCCGTCCTGACACCAAACCTTTAAAAGCTGATGTCCTGTAGTTAATCGCATTTACCTCGTCGATTATGCGCTGTGATGCTAAGGCAATTTCCTTTCCAAATTCAGTAATGTAGAGCTTTCGACCTACAATCTCTGTGAGTGGAATATCGAACTGGTTTTGAAAATTTCGCAACTGAATTGAAATAGCAGGCTGTGTCAAATGCAATTCTTCAGCTGCCCTCGTGATACTTTTGGTTTGGGTAATCTTGAGAAAAACCTGTAACTGGTGTAAAGTATAATTCATAAATATTATTTATTTATTTAATTACAAATATAAATAAAAATATATGATAAAAAGATCTCAACTTTGTCAAGTTAAATTTAAAAACAAAATAACATGACAAGAATAACTGTTGCCAAAGGAGACGGAATTGGTCCGGAAATTATGGATGCTACTTTGGATATTATCAAAGCGGCAGGTGCGCAAATTGAAATAGATGAAATCGAGGTTGGTGAAAAAGTTTACCTATCTGGAAATACGTCCGGTATTGCAGCGGAATCGTGGGATATCATCAGAAGAAATAAAATTTTTCTCAAAGCACCAATCACAACTCCCCAAGGTGGTGGTTATAAAAGTCTTAACGTGACGACTAGAAAGTTTTTAGGATTATACTCCAATGTACGGCCATGTATCAGTTTGCACCCGTTTGTGGAAACAAAGCACCCGAATATGGATATTGTAATCGTGAGAGAGAACGAAGAAGATCTTTACGCCGGTATTGAACACCAACAAACCGATGAGGTAGTTCAATGTTTAAAAATCATTAGTCGTCCAGGTTGCGAAAAAATTATCAGATATGCTTTTGAGTATGCTAAAGTTTACGGTAGAAAAAAAGTGACATGTTTTACCAAAGACAACATCATGAAGCAGTCAGACGGATTGTTTCACCAGGTTTTTGATGAAATTGCCGTTGAATATCCCGAAATAGAAAACGAACATTGGATCATTGATATCGGAGCAGCGAAAATGTCAGACACTCCAGAAGTCTTTGATGTGATTGTTACACTCAATCTATACGGCGATGTCCTATCAGATATTGCAGCCCAAATTGCAGGTTCAGTTGGTTTGGCTGGTTCTGCAAATATAGGAGAAGAATGTGCCATGTTTGAAGCTATTCACGGCTCAGCGCCGCGACGCGCCGGTCAAAACTTAGCTAATCCATCAGGATTATTGGAAGGTGCGGTAATGATGCTAAATCATATAGGACAAACAGATGTTGCTGAAAAAGTTCATAATGCTTGGCTCAAAACGATTGAAGATGGTATCCATACTTACGACATTTTTAAAGAGGGCATTAGTAAACAAAAATTAGGCACCAAGGAATTCGCTGCAGCAGTAATTTCAAATTTAGGTAAAAAACCATCTTTACTAAAAGAAGTATCCTATGCCAAAGAAGCTGCGCTAAATCTCCCCAAGTACATCAAGAAACCCGCAGCGAAGAAAGAGTTAGTAGGTGTTGATGTCTTCGTCCACTGGAACGGAACAGATCCAAATGCTCTTGCAGAAATAGTTCAAAAGATTAATAGCGATAACGCCAAACTTTCTATGATAACCAATAGAGGTATTAAGGTATGGCCTGATGGATTTAGCGAAACTTTTTGCACAGACCACTGGCGATGCAGATTCAAGCCTGCAAATGGGAAAACCATTTCAAAAGCTGACATAATCCAATTGCTCTCAAGTGCGGTTGAAAATGGTGTCGATTCTATTAAAACGGAAAACCTATATGAATTTGATGGGAGACCCGGTTTTTCATTAGGTCAAGGACAATAATTTTTGCTATGGAACTACATCTTATAGACGGTCAATTTAGCACAACAGATGCAATTGCGATTATCTCTCAGTTGATTGAAGTGAAAATAAAGTATCATGAAAATATGATCAAAAACAGTCATAATGAGGAGGATATCAAAATGAGGGAGGGAAAAATCAAGGCGCTCCAAAAAGAATTGGCTGATTCTAGAACCTATATGCAAAATCAAAAAGATAGCATCTATATTAAAAGCACCATTAATCTATAATATTATGGAAAGCAACAATCATAATTTCAAACTCATTGACGGGGAATTCTCTGCAGAAGAAGCACAAAAGGTTTTGATGTCATTGATCAACTATAAAATTGATTTTCATCATTTGGTTGCATTTAGCAATCATATTCGATTCAATAATGATATTGAAGGATCGAAGAAACGAATCGAAGAATTAACCAAGACTAAAGATGAAATTGCCGAAATCACCAAGATGGCGAAACTTGAAGGCTATCATTTTGCCATCAAAAGCGATATCACCCTTGAACTTGTTAGAAACAAAGAGTTAGTTGAATAATCAAACTAATCATTGTGGAATTATTTCAAAATAGAAGGCTAGTGATTGCCACTATGCATGAAAAAGAGAAAGTAATTGCACCAATTGTTGAAAACGCGTTAGCTGTTGAATGCTTTGTACCTGAAAATTTCAACTCGGATCAGTGGGGTACTTTTTCGGGCGAAATAGAAAGGAATGAAGATGTACTAAATACCCTTCGCAAAAAATGTCTCCTTGCTATGAAAGAGAGTAATTGCGATCTTGCAATCGCAAGCGAAGGGTCATTTGGTGCACATCCCACCGCGTTTTTCGCCCATGCCGATGACGAGGTTTTGATGTTCATGGATACCAAAAACAACCTAGAAATTGTGGCTCGTGAAATTACGACGGAAACAAATTTCGACGGTAATTATGTCAGCAATGAAAAAGAGTTGCATGCCTTCGCACTCAAAGTAGGCTTCCCGTCTCATGGACTAATTCTGAAATCCTCTCAGGAAAATTTTTTAAAAGTACAAAAAGGAATTATAGATGAAAAAACGCTAGTCGATGGATTTCATGCAATCATGAAAGAATACGGTAAAGCCTATGTGGAAACCGACATGAGAGCGCTATACAATCCAACTCGCCTCAAGGTAATCGAAAAAGTAACTTCGAAATTGATGGAAGCGATTCAGTCCTCTTGTCCTGAATGCGAAACACCCGGATTCACTGTCACTGAAGCCATTTCAGGTTTACCTTGTCTTTGGTGTGGCCAGCCCACCAGCTCAACACTTAGCATATTATATAGGTGTAAAAAGTGTAACTTTACAGCCGAGAAAAAATATCCACATCAGAAAACTACTGAAGATCCGATGTATTGCGATTTTTGTAACCCATAAACAATGGCATTAATATCTCAGGATTTAACACAAGCGGTACACTTCTTAGAAAAAGAAGAATTGGTCGCAATACCGACTGAGACCGTATATGGTTTGGCCGGAAACATTTATAGCGAAAAGGCGATAAAAGCTATTTTCGCCATGAAAAAGCGGCCTTTTTTTAACCCACTAATTGTTCATATTCACTCTAAAAGTCAATTGGCTGATATCGTGGATAGTATTCCCGAGAAGGCACAAAAACTAGCTGATGCATTTTGGCCGGGTTCATTAACTATGGTCTTGAAAAAGAAAAGTTGCGTTCCTGACCTAATTACGGCAGGGAAAGATACGGTAGGTGTCCGTATTCCAGATCACCAGCTTACTTTGGAACTATTAAGAACTATAAATTTTCCGCTTGCCGCGCCAAGTGCTAATCCCTTTGGTTCTATCAGTCCAACAACTGCATTACATGTTGCCGAATATTTTCACGATAGCTTACCGATGGTTTTAGATGGTGGTGAATGTAAAAACGGAATAGAGTCAACTATCGTGGGCTTCGAAGACGGAGAAGTGGTCATATACCGTTTGGGTTCTATTTCACTTGAAACCATTGAAAGTGTCATTGGCAAAGTAACAATCAAAAACAAAAAAGACACAGCTCCCGATGCCCCGGGGATGCTATCAAGACATTATGCTCCGACCACAACTACTTATTTGAAAAATGATGTAGCATCGTTTATTGATGATTTTCCAAACCAAAAAATTGGTCTTATACTCTTTAAAGACAAAATCAAACATGATAAGGTTGTTCATCAGGAAATATTGTCGCCAAAAGGAGATATTGTTGAAGCAGCATCTCAACTATATGCGGCGTTACACCGACTTGACAAAATGAACTTAGACCTAATTATTGCAGAGAAATTTCCTGAATATGAACTGGGAAAGTCCATAAATGACCGATTGGAACGTGCCACCAAAAAATAAATAATGAATTTAGATTTACTTTTTGATAATTTAACGAATCCGGCATTATTGTTCTTTTTGTTGGGAATTATTGCATCTCAACTGAAGAGTGACTTAGAAATCCCACCCAATTCTTCAAAGTTTATTTCGCTGTATTTGCTATTTTCAATTGGTTTTAAGGGCGGACAAGAATTGGCTCATAGTGTGTTTAATTTGGAAATTATTTGGTCAGTATTTTTTGGAATTCTTATCGCCATCCTCATCCCAATCTATTGTTTTTTCATCCTCAAACGAAAATTCGACATCGAAAATTCAGGTGCAATTGCCGCTGCATACGGGTCAGTTAGTGCCGTAACTTTTGTAACAGCAGTTGCATTCTTGGAAATTCAAAAATACACGTTCAGTGGACACATGGTAGCAATAATGGCTCTAATGGAAGCGCCCGCAATTATTGTGGGGGTGATTATGATGAGATTATTTCACAAAAAAGAATCTGTAGTGAAGTCTACAAAACTCTCAGCAGTTGTCCGGCATTCTCTTACAAATGGCAGTGTCTTACTCATTTTAGGTAGCTTGATTATCGGATATCTTGCCAGTGACCAGCAAGCTATGGGAATCAAGCCATTTACAACGGATATTTTCAAAGGATTCTTAGCTATTTTCTTGCTGGATATGGGAATAATAAGTGGCAAAAAGCTGGAAGTTTTCTTCAAAAGCGGTTGGTTTCCCTTGGTGTTTGCAATAGTAATTCCATTAATTAACGGCTGTGTAGTCTCACTTATGAGTCAGTTGGTTACGAATGACGTTGGCAATAGATTTATTTTTGCGGTTCTAGCATCAAGTGCGTCTTACATTGCTGTTCCTGCCGCTATGAAAATTGTTGCACCAAGAGCTAATCCCGGGCTTTTTCTTCCGATGGCCTTAGCGGTTACTTTCCCCTTTAATATTACTATCGGGATGCCAATCTACTTATCGATTATTCAATGCAGTTAGATTATTAAATAGAAAATTTCAGTCGATATACTTCGTCTAAATCGCCATTAGAACTCATATTAACATCAAGGTCTGTGATGTAACCCGAATTCAATCCATAACTCCAACCATGCAGCGTCAAATCTTGTCCA